>JACPXO010000040.1 GCA_016196505.1 Candidatus Omnitrophota bacterium | reverse complement strand
CTACACGCTGATCGTTTTTAAAACGGCCGCGCAGGTGCGTTATTTTTTACCGGCGCTGCCGTTTCTTGCGCTGTTGGCCGGTTTTTCTCTGGCGCGTTTGTTGAACGGCGATAAGGCCGTGGCGCGCCTCGGTGGGGCTCTTTTTGCCGCGGTGATCGCACTTCACGCCGGGATCTTTGTTTATAAAGCGAGAGACCGCTGGGAAGCGGTTTTAGGCGCAGAAACGGCTGAACACTACCTGATCCGAAAGGAACGTTCCTACAGCGCTTACCGGTATCTCAACGGGACGCCCAAGAACTCGAGGATCTTTAACGCGGCTACCGAGCCCCGGCGTTTTTATAATCAGAACCGTTTCATGGCGATGGATGACGCAAACTTGCGTCTCTTCCTGGCGGATGAAAAGCGGTCTCTGCCCGAGTACCTTCGAGAGGGAGATTTTGACTTTATCTGGGTTTCTCCTTTCTCGGACCCGCAGGTGCATGATTTTATTCGAGAGCGCGCTTATCAAAAGGCTTTTTCTTATGATTTTGAAGAGGGAGGCACTCCTTTTCACTATCGGATCTACAAAAGACCGTAAAGCCGAAATTGTTCTAGACAAGGCAGTTACCCCCCGTATATAATATCCAATGATAACCAATGACTAGTTCTGACTACTAATGACATAGAGGGGATATGGAGATAAAAGAGAACGAGGTTTACACTCATGAGGAAACTCAGAAGATCCTCAAGGTGAGCTCGAGTACGGTGACCCGCATGATCAAAAAGGGGTTGCTTCGAAGCGCCAAAGTAGGTAAGCAGTACCGTATCATGGGCAAAGAACTGCTCCGCGTGGTTTCGCCTCAGCTTGAGGACGCGGTGGGGAAGGCCTATAACAAAGCCAGGAATTGGGCACACAAGGAAGATAGTTGAGCGAACCACAAGTCTTTAAAAAACGTCCTGGGGTGTGCGTTCAAGGGCTAGGGTTTGTCGGCGCGGCTATGGCGATCGCGGTGGCGCAGGCCAAAAACCCCGACGGACGGCCTTCGTTTGACGTGAAGGGGGTGGACCTGCCGAATAAAACCGGCAAGGCCCGCATCCGGACGCTCAACCGCGGCCGCTTCCCTTTTCCCTGCTCGGACCCAAAACTTTCCGCGGCGCTTGAAGCGGGCCGTAAAAGAAAAAATCTTTTGTGCACGGACGACCCGTCGGTGTTTTCCTCTGCCGATGTGGTGGTGGTGGATGTGCCTTTTCATTTGAACGCGGACGCCGAGCGTCCCAAACCCGATGTGGATTCGTTCCGCGGCGCTATCCGGCAGGTGGCGCGACGGGTGCGGCCCGGGACGCTCGTCATCATCGAGTCCACGGTGCCGCCGGGGACTTGCGAGAACATTATTTTTCCGGAACTACCGAGCGGCGTTCTCCTGGCGCATTCGTACGAACGCGTGATGCCGGGCAAGGATTATTTTGATTCCATCGTGAATTTCTGGCGCGTGTACGCCGGCCACACCCCAGAGGCCGCCGGGGCCTGTGAAAAATTTTTGTCAAAAGTCGTGAACGTAAAAAAATTCCCCCTGACGCGCCTTTCGTCTCTCCGCGCCTCTGAGACCGCGAAGATCCTGGAGAACAGTTACCGCGCGGTGAACATCGCGTTCATGGAAGAATGGGGGCGGTTCGCGGAAAAAGCGGGCATTGATCTTTTCGAGGTGGTGTCGGCTATCCGGAAACGGCCGACGCATTCCAACATACGTCAACCGGGTTTCGGCGTCGGCGGCTATTGTCTTACCAAGGACCCTCTTTTGGCGAGCGTCGGCGCGGCCGGTCTTTTGGGGCTTAAAAAATCTTCTTTTCCGTTCAGCGCCCAGGCCGTTGGTCTCAACCGCCGGATGCCTCTCGTGAGCGTCGCCAAGGCGCGCGAGCTTTTGGGGGGCCGGCTTCGCGGAAAAAAAATCCTTCTCTTGGGCGTGAGCTATAGGCAGGATGTGGCTGACACACGTTTTTCCCCCTCGGAGGTCTTTGTTAAAGAAGCGGTGAAAGAGGGGGCCAAGGTCATCTGTCATGACCCGTTCGTCGGTGCCTGGGCCGAAATGGGCCTGCGTTTAAAGAAGAAGATGCCTTTGCCGGGAGGGATGGATCTCATCGTATTCGCCGTGGCGCATGAACCCTACGCGAAGCTCGACGTTTCAAAATGGCTGAGCGGCTCAAGGCCCGCGGTGTTGGACGCCAACCATGTGCTCAGCTCGGCGCAAACCGAGGCGTTTCGACGCGCCGGTTGCCGGATAGCCGCCATCGGCCGGGGGGATCTGGCATGAAAAAGGTGCTCATCACGGGCGGAGCCGGTTTCATCGGCCTTCATCTGGCGCGCCGGCTTGCCGGGCGCTACGAGGTGGATCTTTTGGATGATTTTTCACGCGGCAAAGAAGATCAGGATCTGAAGGATGTGTTGAGCGCGGGAAAAGTGCGGCTTTTCAAAAAAGACCTGTTGTCGCCGGATGCCTTGTCGGGTCTCGGAAATGATTATTCCCTTATTTATCATTTGGCCGCGATCGTCGTCGTCTCAAACGTTGTCGAGGCGCCGTATCGCGTGCTTTATGAAAATACGGTTTTACTCGCGCGTGTGATCGAATTGGCAAAGCGACAGGCCGCTTTGGAAAGATTTTTATTCGCTTCCACGAGCGAAGTGTACGCAGGCACCCTCGAAACCTTCGGGATCGCTTTTCCGACTCCCGAGACCACGCCTTTGGCCATAGCGGACGTCTCAAGGCCGAGGACTTCTTACCTCCTCTCAAAAATAACCGGCGAGGCCTTGTGTCATTATTCCGGCTTGCATTTCACGATCGTGAGGCCGCACAATGTGTACGGGCCGCGCATGGGTACGAATCACGTGATCCCGGAACTCATGCAAAGGATTTCCCGCGCTTCAGAGCTCAAAGTTTACTCGCCGGAACACAGGCGGGTTTTTTGCTATGTGGACGACGCAGTGGAACTTATCGAGCGTGCGTCCGGATCGCCCAAGGCGACGGGCCGGACGCTGAACATCGGAAACCCGGGGCCTGAGATCTCCATGCGCGATCTGGCCAAGCTCATCGCCGGCGTCATGGGTAAAAAAGTAAATTTAGCGGATGGTGAAGTCACGCCTGGCTCTCCGGAGCGCCGCTGGCCGGACATGAAGAAAACCATGGAGCTTACCGGTTACGGCTCTTGGGTGGCGCTGGAAGAGGGGATCCGCAGAACTTACGAATGGTACAAGAAAAAATGACCCCACCCCAGATCCCCTTAGCCATCCCCAACCTTTGCGGCAACGAAAAAAAGTATCTCGAGCGGTGCATTGCCTCCAATTTTGTCTCGTACGTGGGGCCGTTCGTCACCCAATTGGAAGAGATCACGGCCAAGGCCTCAGGCGCGAAGTTTGGCGTGGCCACTTCCTCCGGTACGACCGGACTGCATTTGGCGCTCGTGAGCATGGGTATTGGAAAAGACGACCTCGTGATCATTCCCTCGCTCACTTTTGTCGCGACGGCCAATGCCGTGAAGCATTGTGGGGCTGACCCCGTGCTTTTGGATGTGAGCAAAGCATCCTGGACGCTGGATCCAGAGAGCTTAGAGGATTTTTTGATGAAAAATACCTACCGTAAAAACGGAAAAATTTTTTATTCCAAAACCAAACAACGCCTCGCGGCGGTGATGCCCGTTTACACGCTGGGTGTTCCGGCGGACATGGACGCCATTTGCCGTGTGGCCAGAAGCTTTGGTCTCCCGGTGGTTGCCGACGGCGCGGCGGCGCTCGGCGCTACCTATAAAGGAAGGCCTGTGGGAGCTCTGGCGGATCTGACGGTGTTCTCATTCAATGGAAATAAAACCGTGACTGCCGGCGGCGGTGGAGTGATCGTGGGCAATGATCCAAAATCGATGAATCTCGCCAAGCATTTATCCACGACGGCACGTTTGAACGGGCTCGAATATCGGCATGATCGGGTGGGGTACAATTATCGGATGACGAACGTCCAGGCGGCTGTGGGTTGCGCTCAAATGGAAAAGCTCGGGCCGTTTGTCGCCAAAAAAAGAAAGATCAATCAAATCTATGACAAAGCTTTTTCGGGCGTAGGGGGAGTCAGCTTATTTCCCAAGCCACGCTGGGCCAAAAGCGCTTGCTGGATTTCGGGGATTGTTTTGGAAGATAAGTCGCTGCCCGATGTGTTGACGGTGTGCCGAGCATTAAAGGAGGAGGGGATTGAAGCAAAACCTTTTTGGCAGCCCGTTCATTTACAGGTGCCTTATCTGAAGGCGGTGCGTGCGCCCTTGGGAGCGACCGAAAAAATTTGGTCTAAAATACTGACGCTGCCTTCTTCCACGCAGCTTACTCCATCAGAACAGTCAAAGGTAATCCGCTGTTTGAAGCAATTGTTGAAAAAAGAGAAAAGCCGATGAGAAAAATCTGTGTGGTCACGGGCAGCCGAGCCGAATACGGCCATCTTTTCTGGCTGATGAAGGAAATACAGTCGGACAGCGCGTTATGCCTTGAGATCGCGGTGACGGGCTCTCATCTTTCGGCGGCCTTTGGGAAAACGGCGAGCGACATCGAGCGCGACGGGTTCCGCATTGACAGAAAAATAGAGATCCCGACCGAGGACGATTCAGCGCTCGGCGTCACCCAAGCCATGGCAGCCGCGTTGTCGGGATTCGCGGAGGCCTTTCACGCCTTGCGGCCGGATATCGTCGTGGTGCTCGGAGACCGTTTTGAAATGCTTGCCGCAGCCGAAGCGGCCCTCTTGGCGAAGATCCCTGTCGCGCATATCCATGGCGGCGAGATCACCGAAGGCGCTTTTGACGATTCGATGCGCCATGCCATCACGAAGATCGCGCTTCTTCATTTCACCGCGGCCGAGCCGTATCGCCGGCGCGTGATCCAATTGGGCGAGCCGCCTGAGCGCGTGTTTTCTTTTGGCGCGCCGGGCCTGGACCATCTTGAGCGAACAAAGTTTTTAAATAGGGACGCTCTAGAGAAGGCATTGAAGTTCAAGCTTGGTAAAACCAATTTTTTAGTCACGTTTCATCCGGCAACGCTCGACAAGGCCTCGTCGAAATCCCAGATGGATGAGCTCTTAAATGCGCTCGACGAGTTTCCATCCGCTAAAATTATTTTTACTTATCCCAATCCCGACCCTGATAACGCCGCGATACGGGAAAAGTTAAATCGATTTGCGGAAAAGAACGCCTCTCGTTGCCTCCTGCGGCAATCTTTGGGGCAGGAACTTTATCTCAGTCTTTTACCGCATGTAAGTGCCATGTTAGGCAATTCTTCGAGCGGTTTCATCGAGATGCCTTCTTTTAGAAAGCCGACGGTGAATATCGGAGACAGACAGAAGGGCCGTTTGATGGCGAAGTCGATCATCCCGTGTGAGCCCAGGGCTAGCGAAATCGTGCAGGCTATTCGGAAGGCGTTGAGTACCGATTTTAAGAAAACTTTGCATCGAACGGTTAATCCTTATGAGGCCGCTAACGCCTCAACTCGCATAAAAAACGTGTTGCGCGATTTTAACCTCGGGCCCGAGGTGATGAAGAAGATTTTTTAGACCCCGCGCGTCGAGAAAAGCCCCGCGCGGTGCCTCGTGATCGCCGAGGCGGGCGTCAATCATAACGGGTCCTTGCCACTGGCAAAAAAATTGGTGGAGACCGCCGTGACCGCCGGCGCGGATCTCGTGAAATTTCAAACGTTCAAAACCGACCGGCTGGTCCATCCGGAGACCCCCAAGGCGGACTATCAGAAAAAGGCCACGAGCCGTTCGCGTGAGACCCAGTGGCAAATGCTCAAAAAACTTGAAATGAGCGAAGCGGCGCACCGCGAGCTTATCCGCTTTTGCCGTCAAAAGGGCATCGGCTTTTTGTCCTCGCCGTTTGACGAGGAGAGCGTGGACCTGTTGGTGAAGTTGAAGGTGAGGGCGCTCAAGGTCCCTTCGGGAGAGATCACGAACGCGCCGCTGCTTTTAAAAATGGCGCGCACCGGGCTTCCCCTCATTCTTTCCACCGGCATGGCCACTCTCGAAGAGATCGAAGAGGCGCTCGCGGTGATCGCCTTTGGGTACGCGCGAAGCCGTAAAGCGTCTCCGTCGCTGACCGCTTTTAAAGAGGCCTTTTTAAGCCCTGAAGGGCAACGGGCGCTGACACAAAAGGTAACGCTCTTGCATTGCGTCACCGAATACCCGGCGCCGGCCGACCAGATGAACCTTCTGTCGATGGATGTTTTGAAAGAAAGATTTGGTTTGGCCGTGGGGCTCTCAGACCACAGTGCCGGCCTCTCCGTGGCCGTGGCCGCCGCGGCGCGCGGGGCGGCGGTGATAGAAAAACATCTCACGCTTGACCGGAGCATGAAAGGGCCGGATCACTCGGCGTCTCTTGAGCCCAAAGAATTTAGCGAGCTTGTGCGATCGATCCGCCGGGCGGAAAGCGCTCTGGGCGAACCGGTCAAAACGCCCGCCCGCTGTGAGCTCAAAAACATCCCGATAGTCCGGAAAAGTCTAAGGGCGGCGAGCGTGATACGGAAAGGGGATGTTTTCAACGAAAACAATTTGACGTCGATGCGTCCGGCGGGGGGGGCTTCGCCGATGCGGTACTGGGAGTATCTGGGTAAAAAAGCCAAGCGTGATTTTGTTGCGGGAGAAAAGGTATCATGAAGAACCGTCCTGTGGTGCTGATCGGCGCCGGGGGCCATGCCAAGGTTTTAGTGGACGCCCTTCGGCTTTTGAAAATAAATGTGGTGGGCGCGGCGGACCTGCATCTCGGGATCCAGGGATTTTCCGTGCCGCTTATAGGGAAGGACGAAGACGTCATCAAGAAATACAAGCCAGGCGAAATCTATTTAGTGAACGGCGTGGCCGGCACGCGCGTGTCTCCGCTAAGACAGAGGGTTTACGAGCGGTTTAAGAAAAGGAAATTTAAGTTTTTATCTGTGATCCACCCCTCAGCTGTAATTGCCAAGGACGTGAAAATCGGCGAAGGGGCTCAGGTCATGGCCGGAGCGGTGATCCAGACGGGATCCTTGATAGGAGAGAACAGCATCATCAATACGCGTGCGTCCGTGGATCATGACTGTCATGTGGGCGCGCACGTGCACATCGCGCCGGGAGCCATTCTGTGCGGCGGGGTCCGTGTCGGCGACGGTTGTCACGTGGGGGCGGGCGCCATTTTAATCCAAAACGCCCGAATTCGGGAAAAACAATTCATCAAAGCCGGGGAAAGGGTTCAAGGAGAATTTCACCGATGAAGGGTTGGAGAAAAACGCTGGTTCGCCCGTCGGTCAAGATACGCCAGGTGCTGAAGACCATTGATGAGGGTTCTTTTCGCATCGCTCTCGTGGTGGACAAGGACCGCCGGCTCCTGGGCACGGTGACCGATGGGGACGCGCGCCGCGGCATTTTGAGAGGGATATCACTCGACGACAGGGCCGAGCGGGTGATGAAAAAAGACCCCGTTTCCGTGAGGATCTACGAGGACAAGGCCCGGATGCTTAGGATCATGAGAGAAAAGCAGGTCTTTCAAATGCCGCTTTTGGACGCCGAGGGCCGCGTGGTGGGCCTGGAGCTTTTGGATGAGCTGGAGGAGAAGCCCCAAGGAAAAGAGAACTGGGTGGTGCTGATGGCCGGAGGCCTCGGGAGTCGTCTGAAGCCCCTCACAGATCACTGTCCGAAGCCGCTTTTGCGGGTCGGAAAAAAACCGCTGTTGGAGACTATCCTTGAAAATTTTGTCGAATATGGCTTCCGCAAATTTTATTTTTCCGTGCATTACAAAGATGAGATGGTGAAAGGCCATTTCGGCGACGGCTCGGACTGGGGTGTCGAGATCCGTTACCTGCATGAGGACGAGCGCTTGGGCACCGCCGGAGGCCTCGGCCTTATCCAAGAAAGGCCCGCGAAACCGCTCATCGTCATGAACGGCGACCTTTTGACCAAGGTGAATTTTAATCACTTGCTGGATTTCCATGCCGAGCAAAAAGCCGCCGGGACTCTCTGCCTACGCGAGTATGATTTCCAGGTGCCTTACGGGGTCGTGCGCCTCGACTCGCGGCATGGGGTGCGGGGCATCGACGAAAAACCTGTTCAGCGTTTTTTTATCAATGCGGGGATCTACGTGATTGAACCCGGCGTTCT
>JACPXO010000054.1 GCA_016196505.1 Candidatus Omnitrophota bacterium | reverse complement strand
AAAGCCCTAGCTTCCGAATTCCGCGTGGACAGCTCCAAAATAAAGATCGTCGAGTCGAAGTATATTTCGATCATCACCGCAGTTCGCGATTACAAGCTGGCGCTCACGCAGGCCCTTGCAGGCCTCAGCCCCTCGGAACCCAAAACTTATGACGCCGGCGCACGTATCCTGGAAGATCAGTTGGGAGCCAGTCTGGACCGTGTCCTTAAGCAAAACATCAGTGTCCAGGACAAAGCCGATGTGATGGGATGGGTGTACCGGGCCACGGCGCTTTCGATCCTGGAAAATTTCGGGAAAAAAGATTTCAAACTGGCTTCCCAGTTTTTGCTTCATTCCATCGCGTTCGGTTTTGACAAGATACTTCATCAGAATATTCCCGTCCAAGACCAACAGAAGCTCATCGAGGGCATGTACCGCGGGACGGTCCTGGGTATCCTGGAATCCTACAAGAACAAACTCATCACCTTCGCGCAGGCCAAGGAGCTGATCCTCGCTTCGCTCGATCTAGGATTTGACAAGATCCTCAACTCAGGTCTCAAAGTCCAAGACCAGCAGAAGCTCATCGAGGGCATGTACCGCGGGACGGTCCTGGGCATCCTGGAATCCTTCAAGAACAAGTTCATCACTTTCGCCCAGGCTAAAGAGCTGATCGTGGCTTCGCTTAATTTGGGCTTTGACAAGATCCTCAACTCAGGTCTCAAAGTCCAAGACGTCCAAGACCAGCAGAAGCTCATCGAGGGCATGTACCGCGGCACTGTGCTGGGTATCTTGGAATCCTTTAAGAACAAGTTCATTACTTTCGAACAGGCCATGAAACTGGTCGAGACCTCCATTCAGACGGCCTTTGCCCGTATCGTGAAACTCAATATTCCGGCAAAGGACAAAGCCGTGCTTATCGGCGGTGTCTTTTCAGGCCTCACCCGCGCCGCTATCGACTCTATCGACGGGAAAACGTTCACGCTTGAAAACGCGATCGCGCTCGTCGCGTTCTCGGTGCGCGTGGGGTTGGCCGAGATCGCCGCCGCCAAGGCCGAAGACCGGTCAGCGCTTGTTTCAGGCATGTTGACCGGTGTGTTCAACGGCGCTTTTGACTCCGTGGGCGAGAACGGATTTACCTCAGAGGACGCGGTGGCCATCGTCGCCGGGGCCATGGCTGAAACCTTTAAATTTGCCGCCGATACGAAGGATGAAAAGTTAAAAACAGCCCTACTTACCGGCTTGATCGATTCCTTGGGTCATTTTCTCGCCAGAACGGATATCTCCCTTTCCGTGAAGTACAGGGTCATCGCGCAGGTCTTGAGGTTGAAGGACCAGTGGCTTAAGAAAGATAAGCTGGGGCTTGAGCTTTCCGAAAAGGCGCTCGGCGACCTTGCCGCCGGCGTTTCCGCCCAGCTTGTCGAACGGGCCAAAAAGCAGATCGCTCTGGCCCAGTCGCTCCCAGCCGATAAAGGCGCTTTTGCGGCCGGGCTTCATCAGTCCGCCAAGGTGAATATACACAATGCCTTGACGCTCATAGAGCTCAGCGCGGGCGGAGATAAGGCGGCGTTCATGCGCGGCATGGATACCTTGGCCGACGCGCTTAAAGGTTCCGACAAATCGTTCCTCGCGATCTTCATGACTTATCTGGACCAACTTTTGAATAACCTCAAGATCCTCGATCCCAAGGACAAAAAGGATGTCATAGACAAACTGAATCAAAAGTTTGGCCTCTCTGAGGGCCCGATCAGAGAATTTACGCCGGTGAGTACCTCTTCCGACGCGGCTCTGGCGGAAAAACAATCAAAACTTTCCACGGCCCTGCACGGCAAGGCCGACGAGATCAACCGTATCTTGGGCAAGGCGGGGGCCGAGGCCCAGGCGATCTCCATCGGGCAGGAATTCTTTGAAGCGTTGCCCGGCATGAGTGCCGTTGAGATCGAATTAATCATGAAAAACCTCGAGCGACTCGGCGCCGATAAGCTTTCAGATCTCCTGCTCAAGTTTGACAGGGTGAATGCGTCGCTGGATCCGGCGCGCGCCTTGCACGCGAGCGCTTACGATATTTTCATGGCGTTCGTCACCATGGACACGGAGTCTCTCGTCCAACTGCACGGCCACGTGAACCAGTTGACCGCAAATGATTTCCGCGCCTTTACCGAGCCCATCGGGCGCTGGACTGTTCTGCGGCTGCTTCGTAATTCCAACAAAGAACTGCCGGTTGATCTGGCGGTGTCTCTCAATGGAAAGCAGTTAGCAGGTATTTTGAGCGCGGCGCCGGAGGACATGTTGGCAGAGATCCTGTTGAACGCCCAGCGCTTGTCGCCTGAGTATGTCGCAGACGCCATTCGCACGGCCAAGCCCTCGGACTCGGCTGAATTTTTCGTCATGCTGCTCTCTATGAAGGAGGCGGAGAGAACGGCTTACATTAAACTTACAAGACTTGAACAGCCGATCACAGCACTTTCAGTACAGGCCCAGACGACTCTTCAATCGACCAATCAGGCGATAGCGGCGATCGAAGCGAAGGTGGCCGCACAGGCGGCTGTGGCTCAGGAGGTGACGCCGGTCACCCTTGAACCCGACTTTCTCCGAGACGTTTTTAGCGACGCAAACAGGATGAATCTCCTCTTTGAAAACGGCCGATTCCGGTTGGACAAACAAAACGCCGGAGAGCTGATCACTCAGGCGATCGACGGCCAGACCACGGCCGGCATGATCCAAAACGCGGCTGGCCTGTGGATCCACATGCCGGCCGGAACGCCGGGGCTTGGGTCCACCCCGAAACTGCCGGACGGTTGGATATCGCGAGACCTCACGGTGCTAAGGTCTGAGGACGGCGGGCTGGATATTTTCTTCAACAGCAAAGACAGCCGGCTCATTTTCACCGGCGACCGGCAAGGCCATACCAATCTTTTGCCGTTTACGCCGGGATCCCAAAATCTCACCGCCGGCGCGGGCGTGGAAGTTCAAGGCAAAGTTCTTTTACAGCAGGCCACCTTTGATATCAGCAAAGACGGCGGCCTTCTCTTTAGACAGAATACAGCCGTACGGGATTCAGCGACCACGCTTGACGGCGTCTTCGAGAAAAGATCGGGCGGCGAGGTTTCGGTCTTTAGGTTCTCGCCGAACCAGTCCGCACGCGGCGTCCGCATGGTGTTCGCCGTTTCCCAGGATAGAAATATCGACATTACGGCCCAGATGTTCGTGGACGAAAAAGGGACCCTCAAGTTCGTCACCGGTCAGGACCTCATCCAAGTTTCCGGGGTCACTTTCAAGGCCAGCGCGGACGGTAGTCACCTGGACGTCGTCGGAAATTCCGGGCATCTCGGGGCGATGACGGTTTCCGACGGACTTGGCAACAAGGTCCGGGCGGATGTGACTCTGGCCGCTTTGTCCAGTGACGGCAAGGCATTGATCCATCTTCGGGGCGTCAAGTCGTACCAGATCAGCAAAGAAAAAGGCGCCGCTGGCGACGCGTTGCCCGAATGGATCGAGAATAAGGGCGACGTTAAAATGCAGGAAAAACAGGTCACCAAGGACGGCAAAACACTGCGCGTCCTCGAGCTTTCCGGCACGGTCTCGGTGTACGGAGGCCAGGCCCTTGCGCGCGCGAACGGCGCGAGGATAGAGACCATCGGCAAAGTCTCAGGCCTCACGACCGACGGCGCTTCTCTCGAAGGGCGCTATATCGTCACTAAGCTCGGCTTATTGCCTGTCGACGAAAAAGGAAATGTCATCCTCCCGACCAGCGACTCGCGTTTCAGAGACCGCTCGAACACTTTCAGATCAAGATCTTCGGATGCCCTGGCGAATCTCCGTAAAGAATTCAAGGGCAAAGATATTTCCACCGTCGGACGAGCGGATCTCGCCCGGATCTTCGGGCCTTTCCATAGCTTAGTTTCCGTCGACAACTTTAAAGCGTTTCTTGGGGCCTTGTCCGCTTTTGAGGATGAGAGGGGCGCGGGCACGCTTGACGGGGACAAGGGGTGGAAAAACTTCGGTGAGTGGGCCGGCGGTCGGCCGGATCTTTTAAGTTCAAAGGCCGTGGAGTCGGTGGTAGGCCCTCTTCTTCAGAACGTCGTCAAGTTGAACTTGACAGGCCTGACACGTGAGGATATCGGCTACAACTGCGCGGCGTTCGGCGCGCTCGAAGCGCGGCTGCTTGCCTACTTTAACATTCAACGGACCCTGGGGTACGTGGAAGGATTGAACGGCTGGCCGGACCAAGGCCATGTCGTACAGCTTGGCGAAGATGGAACTATCTACGAACGGACCATTCAAAACGGCGTCAGTCTTTTCGATAAGTACAGCCAAGCGAGCAATAAAATGCCGGGCGGTTTGAACGGCGTCACAATAAGACTGTTGGATGGTAAAGATTGTAAGTCATTCAAATTAAATGAGTTATGGAATCCTGACGGCACCTTTAACAGCGCAAAAGCCGGCGGTGAGTTCGGGAAGCTCGGGCTTCGCGGCGCGTCACCCGAAGGGGTGCTCCAGTACGAGATATTAAAAACAAGCTCACTGCCTGATCTCCAGACGACGTATCTTGAAGCGCTCGCTTTGATCCAACAGGGAGGAAACGCCAAGACCATGGGGCTGGGTATGTTGGCCACCGCCAAAGTCCGGCTCGAGGACGTACTTTCAAAACTTGAGGCCATCAAGGCCGACTCTGCCGTCGCTCCCAAGGATCTTGAAGGCGCCCTGAGAAATCTTCGCGGGGTTCCCGGCACCGCGGACCATAAAGGAATGCGGGGCATCATTGATTTTGTCCTCAAGTACCGCAATAACCCCGATCTTAAAATAGACCTGCGCGGCGGCGTCAAGGTTTCCGTGAAAGATGCCTCGGAAAGTTTGAGCAAAGGCCGCGACTTAAAGAGTCTCGTACCGGGTTCCGAAGCGTTGGTAGACGTCGACATTAAAACCAATTTCAAGGACGCCAAGACCGACAGAGACATTGAAGTGCGGCTCGTTCTCCTGGGCAGGAACGGCAGGAACGGCGTCTTTGCCGTTCCTCAGGATACCGACGTTTATATCAGGAACACCACGGGCGTCACCGAGGAAAAATTAAAGAGAGGGACTACCGAACTGCCCGCCGGGCTGTCTTCCGGCACTCTCACGGTAAGTGTCGAGGGAGATTATTTGAAGGTCCGGATGAAAGCCGCCGAAAGCCGGATGGCTTTTACGGGCGACTTGACCGGCGAATATCAGCTTTTGCCCTTCGCCGCGGGGTCCAAGAATATCACGGGAGGTGTCGGCGTCGAGGTTCAGGGCAAAGTTCTCTTACAGCAAGCCACCTTTGACATTGCCGACGACGGAAGGCCAATATTCCGGCAAGACGTGAAGGTAAGGGATTCGGTCACCGGTTTTGAGGGAAGCTTTGAAGTGTCCAAGAACGGGGAGGCCTCTCTCTTCAAGGGATTCCGCCTTGGCCAGGCGGATCGCCTGGTTCAAATGACCTTTGACGTTCCGAGCGTGGGCCCGGTCAAGATCAATTCGATGATGAGAGTTTCGCCAGACGGCCAGGAACTTTGGGCCGTGGACGACAAGCCGCTCGCGGTGGTCCCGAAGCGAAAAGTCGAATTTGAGGACGAAAAAGGCAGGCACGAGATCCTCGGGAGCTCCGACATCATGGGGATCACCGCGCAGGGCGGATTGGTTGAATTGTTCAAACCCGCGGCGACCGGCGTCACCGTCGCGATGAGAATGGGAGGGGGCGGGGAACCTCAAGCCGCTGTCGACAGAGGTGCTATTACCTCGAAGTATCTGGATATCCGCGTCGTGGGCGAATACATGAAGATCACCTTCAGGGAAAAAGGCGCCCAGCTCCTCATCGTGAACAATCAGTTCGTTCCCGACTCCGTCGGCGCGGTGGGTGTCCGTGTCATCAACGCTAAGGGCGGCTCGCTTGATCTAAATAATCCAAATCTGCTGGCCTTGACGAACGGGCTTAGAAAAATCGATCCTAATGCCGGCAAACTCCAAATAGCGGTACAACTCTTAAGCATGGAGCCCGCGGTCATGCAAGAGGTGCTTTCTAAAGCCGCGGATTCAGCCCGTCTCACGGCCTCAGTCAACCGCACCTTGAAAGGCAATGATCAAGTCCTCAAGCCCCTCATTGACTCCTTTAATGAGGAAGGGGCCTTTGACCATGCCAAAGAACTGGCCTCCATGGGCGCCCTCTCGCAATTCCTGTTCTT
>JACPXO010000020.1 GCA_016196505.1 Candidatus Omnitrophota bacterium | reverse complement strand
CGAAAAGATCGCTCAAGGCGGCGCTCTTGGGATCGCGCATAACCTCTGGGGCGCGGCCCTCGACCAAACCGTCGAGCTTGCCGACCGGAGCGGTTTCGGGGGGTATCTCTCCCGCGGTTTAGGGGTGGATTATTTCAGCGAGGACCGGGCGGCGATACGTGAGGCGACGCGCGATATGCGGCGTGTCACGCGGATGCTGACCGAGGACCTTGAAAAAATAGGGTTGAACCCCGCCGTGACGAATTTTGAGACGCTTTTCCGGTCGCTTGATCTTCACTCAAGAAAAACGTACGAGGAGAGTCTCGGGCGGCTTGAAAAACAAAAGGCCTTTGCTTCGATAAGCAAGCCCCAGTGGGAGGCGTTGAGATCCAAGTACCCGTTGTTCCGTTTCTACACGAATTCCACCGGAGAACTAGAGGGGCTTTATCTCAAGAAAAGCATCCGTGAAAAAAGAGAAGAGGCAGAGGCGCTCGGGCCGCGCGTGGAAGCGGCCGAACGGCGTTTCATGAACGCTAAAACACCCAAAGAAATTCGGGAAAGCTCGTTCGCACTTCAGGAGGTGCGGCTTGAACAACGCCTGGGGTTTGCCGAGGCCGATTATGCCGAAGCCGAGCTGAAATTCAACCAGTCCATTGAGGGTCTTTCGGAACCTGCCCAACGCCTGGTATTCATGCTGGTGCGTATGGGCGCGGACAAGGTGTTTGGCGAAAACAACAGGGAAAATTTCGATAAGAAGTTCAAGTCGTACTCTCAAATTATGTTTATGTCCGGGATGGATCCTTTGCGCGCCGCATTGGATTTTCAACGTGGAGAAAAAGGACTATCCGAAACTCAACTTGGGCTCATTTTTTCAAGGCGGGCCGACTTCGACCGATTCGCCGAAACGGCCGGCGAGCTCAGAGAGGCCAAAGAGGAAAGTCGGTTGTTCGAAAAGGCCCGCCGGTCCAAAGTCCCAGGGCGGGTGTTAGAAAGAGAGCTTGGGGCTACGGAACTCTATAAGAAATACCCCGACGCCGACTTTAGGCCGATTTGGGACATTTTCGGCCGTTTTGGAAAGGGTCTGTCTACCTTACGCGAAACCAGAACCAAGCTTCTAAAAATCAAAGAAGGCGAAGCGGAGTTTACGCGCTTGGTTAAAGACAAAGACGAGAAGAGCGCCCAGGCGTTGTTGAATGACCCGAAGTATGCGGAGGTCAAATCCGCTTTGGCGCCTATTTTCGTTCAGGCGGTAAAGCCCGTTGTCGGACCCCCTGCGCCTCCCGCCCCTGTGCGGGAAGAAGTCGCCAAGCCGGCGGAAGCCAAACCAACGGCTAAGACTCCGGCTTCGGCGCCTCCCGCGCCGCCGGTGATTCAACGCGTGACCCCGGACAAGCCGGCCGTCAAAGTTGAACCTACGCCTCCGGTCCAGTTGGAACTGCAGGAACCGGTCGTGGGTATTTCGACAAGACTTCTCGACATTTCAAACCGCTTCGCCCAAAGCCAGGACAGCGAAACGCGGGCCCTCGGCGCAGTAGCGCTCACGCTTTATAAAAATAAAACGGTTACGCTCAGCACGTTCCGCGAAGCCATCGCCGGAAATGAAGCGTTCAAGTCACCGGCGGAGCGGGAAAAAGCGCTTGATAGGATTCTCTCGGCTGTGACGGACGTGAATCCGGAAGTTATCAAGGTGGTTTTTGAGATCGCGTCGGGTTTTGATAAGCAATTCGCCGAAAACGATCTCGAGGTAGCCCAGGTTTTAAATCCACGCGCTCTCACGGCCATTTTTAAAAAACTGGCCGGGCTAAATCCAACCGCCGACCAGAAAAGGATTTTAGAACTTGTAAGTGACATCGCGACTCTCTACGTCGAGAAGGCCGCCCGTGCGGAATCCTTCGATCTGCATGCGTTTGTGATGGCCTCGGGCAACGTTAAGCAGGCCGAGGGGCGTTTCTTGGAGGCGCGTACCAAACTCGAAGCCGAACTCGGCAAGGATTGGATCGATATCCTGATCAATCCGGCGCTGAGCGGCGAGTTGGGATTGGACGCCGAGGGGCGTCTCACCGCGGGCTTGGGTGTTTCGACACAGCTCAATGTCGCCAAGAAAACGGCAGCCGTCACGCTCGTCAAAGAATACTTCACGGCCCTCATGGATTATGAAAACGCCGTCGCCCGGGAAAAAACGGCTTATTTCCTGCCGTATCTGCATTTGGCAAAAATGAAACAGGGAGCGTCCGGCGAGGTCAGGGCTCAGCTCACCGCCATCGAAGGGCGTTTCCCCGCCGGGGTCCCAGAGGGGCAATGGGTTCGCTGGAGAATACGGCTCATCGAGGCGATGCCCAAGGCGTACGAGGAATCCGCCAGAAACAGCATGAAAGAGGTGTTCGGAGAAAAGTTCGATGACGCGATGGTTTCACAAATTCCGTCGGGGGCTCCGGAGATCTCGAAATGGCTGGGCGCCCAACTTGATCAGGCAACGCCCCGGAACGAGGTGCTTAATCTCGCGGGGGCTTTGAGCGACAAAGAGAAACGGCTCTTTGAGGGCTTGCACGGCGCGATGAGCGTCGGTTTTCACATGAGCAGTTTCAACGACCTCATGGAACTCCTGGGTTTTATCCGCGTCGGGTATACTTTTTACGACAACTATGACTCTTTTAGTTCAAAACTCAGTCAGCTCGAGATCCAGCGTTTCAAAGCAGTGCTCGACAGTGGTAAGCGGAAACTCACCCTGGCCATCGCGGCGAAAGACGCCGAGATCAAACGCCTGTTGGAGGTCATCAGGATAGAAACACCCGAGGCACCGACGGCCATGGATTCCCTCGCGGCGGCCAGAGACTATTTTAACTCAGTCGAGAAAAGCGCGCCGGCGCTCCGTGAGCTTTATACGCGTTACCATTTTAAGGGCAGGGGCTATGACGGACTCTTCGCGGCGATCACTGAAAAGGCGCGTCTAGAAGCGCAGTCAAAGTCGCTCGACCGCGCGGTCAGAGCCCTTGAAGAGTCGCACAAGGAAGCGACGCCCAAGGAAAAAGCGGAGCTCGAAAAAAGCCATTCCGAGTTTGACCGTGAATCCGGTGTATTGTCCAAGCGCACGAAAGCCGCCTCGACCCTGACAGACATACGCGGGGTCCTGCGGGATATTCAGGACCTTCGCCGATTCAGGCCGGATTTCAGCGGAAAAATGACCCGGTACGAGACGCGCACCGGCCGTCTGTTCCTCCGCGCCCAGCTTCAGGCCATCAAGATCGTGGAAACCAAAGCCGAGCTTTCGGAAGAAACCGCCGAAGCATTTGATCGGGTCCTGACAGAGATCGCTTCACAAAACCTCCTTTTGAATCCCAAGGACAGGGCATCGCTGTACGCCGATTGGGTCAAGGCCCTGGACGCGTTGGCCGCGCGGAGCCATGCCAAAGACGACGCCCGGGTCCGGAAAATGAGAGAAGAGTTGGACGGCCACTTTAAAGTCAACGCCGAGCAGGAAAAGTTCCTGAAGCTTGTCGCGGACACCCGCCAGGGTATGGGTAAGATCACGACACTCTCGGATTGGAATGAGGCCGTACAGCGCGTCGACAAGGAACGCCGTCGTGTCGCGCAGTATTTCACCGGCAAGAAGGCCAAGGGTTTTGACAAAGCCGTCGCCGAAATGAGGTCCGCGGCGGAGACCAAGGCCCTTGAGATCATCCGTGGTTCGGGCTTAAGTCTCGAAAAGCTTGGGTCGTTCGAACAGCTTCTGGCGGTGTTTGATTATGGCCGGCTTGAGATCAAAGACCAGCGCGTGAAACGTGAGGACTGGCTTCGAGCCATCCGGCAGGCGGCCTCGTCTTCGAAGGACATAAAAACCCGGCAAGCGCTCGAGGGGGCCGTGGACGCCGCGTTTAAAGACGTGAAGCGCCATGACACGATCCGGGTGGACCTTATTCAGAATTCTAACGAGATCTTGGACAAAGACATCGATCAACTGCCCTTCGCAAAGAAAACAGCTTCGATCATGGTGATCTTGGAAGACATCAATAAAGTGGAAAAAGAGGGCCTCCCAGGTTTTGGGAAAGAGGCCATACGGTTAAGCCGGGATATTTTTGACTTGAGGTTGAAAGCCGAGAAGAAGGCCGCCGAAGTTCTGATCACGGAGGTTAGGGCTAAGAAAGCGCTGACGCCGGAAGCGGCCGAAGCGATGATGCGGGTCATCGGGCTTATGGGTTATGACCGCATGATTCCCGACGAGCAGGAAGACGCGATGGAGCGTTGGGGAAAAGTCATCGAACAGATGATAGACGCTGACCCCGCGCTCAAAGCGGCTAAAAAAGACATCCTGCCGTTCTTGCCTTCCAAGTCGTCCGTGCTTCGCCCGGCCAGGAACAGTTTCGCGCTTTGGCAGATGCTCACGGCGATGCAGTCGAAATTTGAAGCCACCGAACGCGCGACACTCATAGGAAAAATTACCCTTAATTTGTACGTGCCGTTTCTTGATATCGTGCAACGGGAGATGCTGAACGCGAAAACTCCCCTGAGCGAGGCGACCTACGAGAGTTTCGAGCAATTCATGGGGGCTTTGAAACTTTGGCGGCTCGACCCTCTTCGGCTCAAACAATTCCGGTCCGAGATCGAGTCGTCACTGGTACAGATGGCCAGGCGGAACGGCGCTTTAAAGAGTCGCGTGCTCGACGCGGAAAAATATTTTAAGGAAAGAAACATCAGCCCGACTCCCCGGCAGATTCTCGATCACTTGACCGGCGCCGAAGACGCGGCGGTGCCCCAACTTAAACTGCTGGACCGGTTCGTCTTTACCTTGGATAGGACGTTCAAAGTGGCCGAGATGGAGCGCGCCGTGAAAGAAGGCGCCAAGCCCGAAGAAACCGTTGATCGCGCGGCGAGGGTGATCGGCGCCGTCCGTGAAACTGAAACGTTGGTCGCCGATTTTGAGCGCGCCGCCGGCAGGGTGGACAAATTAACCATTGATGAGATCGTCAAAGGGGAGTTCTTCAACGACCTGCGTCGGAGAATGCTGTTGGCCACCGTGAGCATCCAGCGCCTGCCGTTCGCGCTGATCCAGGATTTCGATCAAAGCCGCCTGGATACTTTAAAGAATCTTGAAAAGCGGACCTCGGATGCCGCCGAGAGCGTGAAACGCGCGCTTCTTGAGAAGCTCCGTTTTGCCGGCGTGGAGGATCAGCAGAAACTACTTGCCTATTGGGCTGTCGACGAAGTGAGCCCCGACAAATTAAATCGCGATCTCGGCAGTCCCTACGCGCTCACCGCCAAAGAGATAGAGGACAAGTACCGCGATCTTATCCGGCTTGTCCAAAGCGGCAAGCTCGGTCCGAAGGAAAAAGCCGATAGGGTCGCTCAAATAAACCGTGATCAAAAAGCGGCCAACGACGTTCGCCGGAAAATCGTGTCCTATCGTTTGGACCGCTTGGCCCAAGCGGTTTCTCCCCGCTATGTGCGCCACGCGGAGAGCTATGAGGAGCTTGAATCCACAGCCAATGGCTTGATCCAGGAAGCGCGCCTTTTGGGTATCTCGAAACCCGGCTATGAACAGGTGCTCACGAGGATCACGGAAGCGAAAGCCCAAGCCCAAAAAGACAAAAAAGATTTTAGCCGGTACCTCACGGCGGTAGAGGGCGATTTTGTTTCCGCGACGAGCCAAACAGAACTTAATGAACTCTGGCAGGAGCTCGCGCGCGAGACGGTGCGGAACCTTTCCCTCTACCCATTGGTCAAAGGGGAAAGAGACGCGCTGATCCAGAGGGTGATGAAGATTCACGAGCGGTATTCCCTCGCGCTCGTCCGGACAAGCTTCGTTTTTACAGCCGGGCGTTCCTGAAGCTGGTAGACATCGCCCGATCGCTGAACTTCAACGACAAAGAGGCCTCCGAAAAATTCATGGGAGCCATGAGAATTATTTTTAGAGACAAGAACCCGCTCCTAACCCGTGAGATTCGGGACGACCGCCGGGAAACGGCGGCCGAGATCCTGGACCGGGCCATGCGTTCCGGCGGGCCGGAAAAGATCAAACGGCTCCAAGCCGCCAAAGACGAGCTGAACGTGTTGTCCCAAAGCAAACCCGTTCCGCCGGCGCAGGCCCCGACGGAGTTCAAGGACATCGCCCGGTCGGCCGCCGCGTGGCTCTATAGCTTTGACCAGGGGATCTTGGTTAACGACGCGAAGCGTTCCGTGCTTTTGACGGAAATGGCGAAAACCACCCGCGTGAAAGTGGGGGTGGAAGGCGTCATCGGCATAGAGCTCATTGATTTTTACCTCAGTTTGCACATCGACAGGCCCGAGAAAGAAACCGTCGAGCATGCCAAAGTCCGGGAGGCCTTTGAAAAGATCAAAGACGCCCTCGCGAGGAAAACAGCCAATTTCATCGCGGTGTCCGAAATGTCGGGCTATCTCAAGACAAAAGCGGATTATGCCCAAACCCAGCGTGAAATGCGTGTCAACCCGTCGAAGGCCCTTGAGCGGGACCTCGTCTATTTCAAAGAAGAACTTGAGAAATTTGAAACCGCGCGGCTCCCTCAAGGGCTCACCGCGCGGCTCGACGGTTTAAAGATCGACGGCAAACCCATCAATTACCTGAGTCTCGACGACGAGAAGATAGGGTCGATCATGGTGCAGGTGCTCAAGGTCTTGAACCAGGAAGCGGGTGTCGAAGACGTGAGCTTGATGGATGTTTTCTCGGTGCTGGACAAGATTGCCCAGGCCAATGTGGAACGGATCCGATTCGCCAAAAAAGGTCAGGATATTTACATCGGGTCCAACGTCATCGCCTCGGCCCTGCGCACGTTTTTCTCCGCGACAACGCGCTTCCTCTCAGGCCCGGACGTTGAGGAATTGGCCAAAGCCAAACAGGAGAGGCGTTTTACCAGCGAAGAACGGCTCGCTATCGAACAAAAGATCATAAATCATGAGCGGTTGGCCTTCGAAGACATCGCCGCCGCGATGACTCTTCGCAAAGAAGCCGAAGCCAACCACGCGCGCGCGGGCGTGGACAAGAAATTTGAGACCGGCCAGGCCCTGCGGCAGGCCGCGTTCATCCACTCCCAAAAACAATTGGCCTCCGTCATGGTCGATTCGGAGATCCCCGGACGGGCCGCGCGGGTGATCGATCGTTTGAATCCCAAGATCAACGCGGTGCAAAGGGACGTTGACCAGTGGCTCCAAAACCCGGACGCGCGGCTGGGCGAAAGGACTTTGCGCGCGTCTCTTAGGAATCTCTCGTATCACGCGCCGGTGACGGAAGATGTCGAGACCTATTACGACCAGTGGGTGAGCGACGGGATTTCGCACATGATAAGGCGCGTGTATCTGCCAGAATCGGTGACCACCGAGGAAATCCAAGGCGGGGTACTCCATTCCCAACAGAGCATTGTTTCCGTTTTCGAGGGTTACGCGACGAGTTCGCGGGTGGAAGTCACCGGAAAAACACCCGCTGACCGCCAGACCGGACAAACGGTCACTCTTCAGAACCAAGTTCGCCGTCAGCTCACAGACCGTGCTTATGTCGAGCACAACCTGCGTTTGGCGGGGGTTACCACTGACTGGGGAACAAAGCTTATCGATGACAGCACGCAGCTCGAGTCGGGCCTCACCGTCACCGTGGATATGGGAAATTATGAACTGCTTTTCCCGGTGGACGTGGCGTATGACCCGCGGCGCGGGGTGACGATGAGTCTCGGCACGGGGCTCCGGACGGACAACGGGGTGAGGGTAGAAGCCGGGGTCATTTATGACGGGCAAAAACAAGCCATGAACCCCTGGTTTGATGTTGAGTATTTTACGAAAAAAGCGAACGTCGGCCTCTCGATGAACGGCGATCAGCTCAGCACTCAAACATCGCTTCGCCCGAATGATCTTTTGATCCTGAACGGCCAGGCGACTTACGATACCGAAACGGGCAGAGAAAGCGGCCAGGTCGGTTTTGTGGTGAACCCTCAAGGGAAATTGAGTTTCACGGGAAACGTGAACGAAGAGTTCCACCCCGTCTTCGGAGTTAACTACAGCGCCGTTGAAACGGGAACGCAGGCGAGGTTGACGGCGGGAGAAGACCGCGTACAGGCCGATTTCCGGCAGAAGATCGGCAGAGTGCTCGAGGTTTCCTCCGGGATAGGTTACACCGGCGACCGAGGATTTTTCAGCGATGACGTGTTCTTGGCTTATCGGGACCTGCAAAACATCGTAGGGGTTGACCTGTCCATTCCGACGACAGGCGATCGTAATCTGGGCTTGGGGTTTGGACTCCATCGGGGGCCGTTCAACGGGTTCTTGCGTTATTCCACGGACAATGCGCTTTCGGCGAGTTTCACACTCGGCCTTAAAAATAACGCCGGCGCCGGTGACGTAGGGCTTGGCCTTCAGAGCCGCTTCTTGACGAACCCGGTTGGGATCTCGGGACCTGTGCCGGCGCTGTCAGCGGACGCCTTGTCCGTCGGCGAATTCACGCGCCAGTACTTGGAAGGGCTCAAAGAAAATCTTGCGAGAGGAGAACGCGAATCCTTGCTCAGCCGGGAAATGCCGAATTTAGACCTGCTTCTTTCTAAATGGAATGAAATGGCCGGAAAACTTTCTGAAGCAAGAGCTAAAGGAGAGATCACGAGATCCCAGTGGGCCGTGTTGTCGCTTGAGATGAGGCGCGCTCAAAGCATTTTGGACGAGGTCGAACGCGTTCTTGACCAGATACAGAGCGCGGCCGGCAAGGAGGCCGAAGTGCAGGCGTGGGCGCGCGCGGCGGCCGCGTACCGGGCGGATTTCGATAGGTTGGAAGAAAAAATAAAAGAGATGGTGGCGGCCCAAGACGCCCAATTCGCGGCGTTCAGGGCGGTTTCCGACGCCGCGGAGAAAAAAGTGGGCGAAGTCGCGGCGGAATCCGGAAATGCCCTCCGCGGTTTGAGAGACGATCTCGATAAAAGCGTCCGAGGGTGGCAGGAATTTTATCCCCGGGTCGCTCAGGAAGCGGAGCGTTTTGCGTTGGTGGTGCGCGCGGCCAGTGACAAGTGGAAGAATTTAAGTGAGGCGGACAAAACCAAGCACGAAGCAGCCATTAATGCCCTAGCCGGTGTTTTGAGAAACCGCCACGCGTTTTCTTACGTGCGGACGGAAAATGTCGCCGAGGAGTCGAGACATTGGGCCGCGCTCGTCGTCGCAGGCGGTTTGAACCCAATGGACATCGAAGACCAGATCTCGGTATGGGACCGCTTGAGCCGGGCGCTCGCGGAGTACGCGGATGCCGGCGATTTGGACGCTAAACTTTTTGACGGAAAAGCGGTCGACGCGCTTCGGACCTGGGCGGCCGCCGCTTTTTATAAAGGAGGAAAAACACTCGGAACCGAGTGGGTGCTCGCTGAACTGAAAGTCCGGCAGGATCTCAAAGTGTCGTTTGAGAAATTTTATGGTCATCGTTTCGACAGCTCGAGCGCCGATGACACGAAACGTCTGGCGCTTCTTTCCGGGCTCGTGACCTACGCCGGTCGTCGCGTGGACGACGTGGTCGGTTCCGTTGATTTTCTTGGCCGGGTCCGCGTGGATCTAGAGGGCCTGATCGGCGGAAAAGATCCTTCCAACGTGGACGCGGGCCTCGGGGATTGGCTTGCGCTCATGGAGTGGAGCGAGCATCTTAAAATTTGGTCGAGATCCGGCATTGACCCGAAGGTTTTTCTCCAGGCGATGCGGCTTTTGCGGACGCCGCTTTATGACGCTTTGAAAAATTACGGGATGATACGCGACGAAGCCGAGTTCAACGCTCAACTCTCGGACCCGCTGTCGTTCGTCTCGGGTGTTTTAGAGGGTTTTGTCGCGGAGGCGAAAGAATCGGGCGTTCTGCCGGCTCAGGGTTTCTCGCGTGAGTTCATGAAATCCTATTTGGACGTGCACGCGAGTCCGGAGTATGCCCAAAGGATACGCGCCCTTTTGGACGGCGAAACCATGGTGGAGGCGCCGGCGGTGTATCTCGGCGTCTTGGTCGCGATGCAAAAAGAGTGGCAGGCGATAGGCCGCGCCCACATCCGTGGGAACGAATTCAAAGCGCTCGAGGCGATGAAGCGCGTGAAAGACGCGTTGAAAAATAATCCCGCGGCCGCGAACCTCTGGTTTGACGGGGCGCTCAACCTGAAAAATCCGGATCACTTGAATAAACTCCTTTATTATGCGCTGTACGAGGTTGGTATCGGCGAGTACCGGGTGGAGACGGGCGGCATTGAATTGACGAACATCGAAACCGCGATCGCCGCGGAGGTCAAACAGCTTTTGGGCGCTCCCCGGTTGGATTGGACTCAAGACCACGGCACGGTCTCTTACTGGAGCTCAATGGCCGCTAAGATCAATAGCGAGCCGGGGAGAGCGGGACAGGGCGTCGCGCGTGTCCAAGCGGCCTTGCGGATTCTCGCCAATGCCCAGGCGCAGGAGCGTCTCACCGCGCTTTCCTCAAGCCAAGGCCGCATCACTACCCAAGATTTGAGAGATGGCAGAGCTGTCGTTGGCTCGGCCGTAGGATTTGTGGCGTCAATGGCGCTTTACAAAGGGCTCGATGAAACGCAAATGCTGGCGCGGCTCGACATCGCGGTGAAAGCCCACGATCATCTTTACAACGTGTTTGGCATCGGCGGCGGTGGGCCTCCGGCCGATATTACGAATCCTTCGTACGCCCGCTACCTTATGGCTTTGGTGGAGGCCGAGATCGCCGGCCGTATCCCCAGTGCCGAAACACTCGCCGCGAATATGGAGTCCATAGCTCGGCGCGGTTTCTCACAAAAACTTTTCGGAAAAGAATCCCTCACATCCAACGACATCCTTGATGCCTCGGGCCAACAGACCCCGGCGGTGGCACTGCTTGAGTCCGTGGCGCTCTTGGGTTCCCTCAGCGAAAGCAACATCCAGTCCAAAACCGGCCCGAGCTTCAGAACTTTTGATACGGATCGCTTGACCGAGAATCTTGTGGCTTTGACCTCAGCGGGCGTGGATTGGTCATGGGCCGGGATAGACCGGGTGGACATTTCAAACCCTACGCATCGCGGGCTTTTGCTTCACTTTGCCGTGATGGCCGAGCAAGAGCTGAATTCCAAGCGCGTCGGGATCGACGCGGTCAAACACCTGCTTGGGTTCATGGCCCAGACCAAAGGAGATTTTGAGAAACTCCTCGGACGTGGGGAAAATCCTTTTGCTCAACTCGCCGACGCGCGGAGCGCTGATTTTATTCAATTTGTCGGGCAAGCCCAGTCGCTTTATCAGATCTATTCGGCCGAGGCGATACACCGGGCCGTGGCGGTCCGTGAGAAACTGGGAGACAAACTCACCATCGCCGACGCGGACTCCCGCCGCCTGATCTTCGAGCGGCTCGACGATGAAACCGTCCCCGGTTGGGATTCCCTCAAACAGCTGGATGAAATGGCGCGCCTCGGTGATGTGAACACTCTCGGGCTTCCTACGCCGGCTTTCATTGAACAAATGGCTTTTATATCCAACGAAGCCCAAAGATCGGGTCTCGACAGCCGCTTTAAAGACCCACAGTTTACTTCTAAAGTGATGGCCAACATGGGCAAGCTTTACCGCAGCGGCGACTTTAGCTGGTACTTGAAAGGCGCCCCGTCGCTCTCCTTGGACAACGCGGAACATCTTGCGATGCTTCGCCGTTTCGCTGTTTTGGCGGCGCTCGTCGGCGAACTCCCTGAGTATCAGGATGCCAAATTCAACGGCGGCGTGGAACCGACGCTTGAAATTTTAAAGAAAATGGCCGAGCTTTATCCGTCGATGGCGGGCAAAGAAAATGACCCTGAATTCACACTGCTTTTGAACCGGGCGGCGCTTGAGAGCGGGTTTCTTGGGGATGCGAAGGACCTGTCAAAGGTGTTTGAGGGTTGGTCCATCGATTCGAGAGAGTTCGCTCAGGCCATGGCCGACATCGCGCCTGTGTTTGACCGGAAGATAAGCGAACTCAAGCTGGCTTTTACAAAGCCGGCGGTTGTGGATGTCAATTCGAAGGAATTCATCGAAAGCCCTTACGGCGTCGCGCTGCATCTTTTGGCCGAAATTAAAGTGAAGAATAAACTCCCTATCGAAGACGTCGCGAAAATACTCGACCAAATGACCCTCGCGTCAACGTTCGAACACTCCATCGCCGCCGCGGCCGCGATACAGATCACCGGCGCGACTCAAGCGGACGTCGCGGAAGTCAAGGCCATGATGGCCAACCCTGATTTTCAGTACGTATTTAATCAAGCAAACGCCGCCTGGCAGCCGGACGCGTATCGCTTCCTCTTTGAGATTGCCGTGAAGTCCATCGGGCCGGGGCGCGAAATTTACGATACCCCTTGGGATTCCGTGGATCAGTACTTGGCGATTGACGTGAGGATAGTAAGACAGCTTTTGGAAACCAAGCGGGCGGACGTCGCTTCCATCCTTTTGGATCCGCTTCTTTTCAACGCCGCATTGCCGGAGAAAAACCTGTATTACCGCGACGCGTCTGAAAGCGCTCAAAAAGCGGCTGCGGCTTTATTTGAGATCGCCCTCATGGCGGAGCGCACGGAAATTCCGGCCGCCAACGTCGACAACGACCATGACGCCAAGATCAAGCTTGAGGCGGCTTTGACGGCCGAGCAAGTGATCGAGAATCTTAAAATCCAGAAAGCCATCGCGCAAAAAACTTCCATCCTTGCGTTTACTCAAAGAAATAATTCTTACGTCGGAACGGCCGGCTACGGAGATAAGGTCAAAGAAAACGACCGTTTTAACGCGACGTTGGGCGCCAAAAGGATACGCCAGGTTTATTTTGACCTTGCCGAACAAGTGCGTAGAAACGGCGTCATGCGCTTGGATTATTCCAAAGTCGTGAAGGGGGGGCAGGAAAAGGTAGAGCAGAAATACACATTCGTCCATTCGCCGGCGGGACAAACGATCACGGTGGACGGCCTCACGGCCGAGCTTACGGCCATCCAATCCTACCTGAACAGCGGCCGTGTGCTTTCATTGAAGAGCGGCTATCCGTGGGTGGAGGGTGTCACCTACTACGGAAATTCCGAGTACAGCCCGTACCTGCGTCAGCTGGTCAGTGACGAGGTGGCTAAAAGATCTAAAGCCGCGGTCTCCGCGGCTGTGGTCCAGGCGTCTGCTATTGATCCCGCTGTTTTATTGGGTAATTTTATGGATGCTTTCGGCGGCCTTCCTGCCGACCAAAAGACGACCGTCACGACACTTTTTACGAATAATTTCCAGGTGAACTTGAGCGATGGCCTCAGCGATACGGAGCGCGATAGTCTGATCACCAGCGGCCTCGCCGATAAACTAAATTCTCTGTTGGACATCGAGGCCAAACTGAACATCGATGAAAGCGCGACAGGCAACAACTTAAGTGACACGCAAAGAGGGCAGGTGCTCGGAGATTTTGCGCGTACCCTGGCTTTGGGTGAGATCAAACAAAGCACTGTCGCCGGTTTTGCTTTTGTTCGGGTGGCGGTATCCGACACGAATCAATATTTGAATACCCGTATTGCCACCGCGACGCCGGAATTTCGTCAGGTCTACCGGTTCTTAGGGAACGCGGCTATTGATCCGACCGTATCTATCATTGCCGGAAGATATAGCCAGGAATCGTCCATTTCAGACCCGGAGAAAAAAGGTGCCGTGAAAGGAGACCTGGCGTATCAATTCTTACTGGCACATCCCGGTTCTCCTGTTCAGACTGAAGTGAACACCTGGGTCAGTGATCGAAATAACGCTCAAGCTGCAATGTTTAATTTGGACTCGGCCCTGACTCCAAGCCGCGCGGACTTCGCCAATGTGTTCGGGATCGCGGCCGGGAGCCAAACGCTCTCGAACGCGGCTTATGTCAACACACTCTTTGATATCGTCACCGACAACG
>JACPXO010000044.1 GCA_016196505.1 Candidatus Omnitrophota bacterium | reverse complement strand
TGTACTTCGAATCGGAAAACTGTTTCAGATCGATCTCCTCAAGGAACAGGTGGTCGAGAAGCGACAACCGCCGGCAAATATCGTAATGCAGATGTTTTTCAAGGTCCTCTTCTTTGCTGCCAAGGATCTGGTGGATCGAAAGCGGCTCGTGCGCCCCCGCGGCGGGCTCTGGAGCTCTTAAGACCGTTTCATGATAAACCTCACGGCGCCTCTGGAGATTGCACATGAGATTGACCGAGCGCGGCAGGTAATCCATTTCCTCGATAGCGCCGCCGTACTTCGGATTAAAAAAAGTCTCGAGATTCTTCTGCCATAACTGCCACCGGTCGCCGGAACCGAGCCGCAACACGCGCAAGGACGCGGTCTTGCGCGAGCCCGACGCCTTGCGGCGGATGCCCTCGGCCGCGCTTTCCGCCTGGATCAAATTTTCGAACACCGCCGAACGCAGGTGATGCAGATACAGCCCCCCGAACACTCCGTGCCAATAGGAACAGTTGCATTGGGCGCGGTAAAGGGCGCGCTCGGCGAGCTCATAGGCCTCCCGCGCGCCGTTGACCGGGTGGATCGTCTCAAGCATCCGGCTGACGCTCCGCATGCGGTCATTCATGTACTGGCTTTCCGGGTATTTTTTTAAAAAATTATAAAATCTCCCCTGAGACCACTCCATCATTTCACTGTAACTGCCGTGAGGGACGCGCGCCCACCCTTTCGACTTAAAACGCTTTCTAAATTCGGAAAAAGTGTACAGGGTCACCGAGGGATCGTTCTCCAGAAGCGTCAAAAAATTGTCCAGCCATTTCTCCTTGTAAACCCAGTCATAGGTGCCCGGCCAGAACCCGAACTTTTCGATATCGTCGGCGAAAACAAAAACATCGCCGGCCGAAGCGTCCGTGGAACGGATAAAGCTCAGCGCCTCCTCGGGTTTCCTGAACGGAATGAGATAACGCAGTTGTTTCATCGATGCAAAAAGATCGATGGACTCGCCGTCGTCCTTGGCCTGGAAATAACCGGTCACCGGGTCTTCCTTGCCCGCTTTTTCCAGGTGCAGATCGTCAAGGATCGTGTATTCCGCGCCCGATTTTTTTAAAGGCCTCACCAGGTCCGGATCCCACACGCGCTCGGTGAGCCATACCCCCTCAGGAGACTGGCCGAACACCGATTCCAACTTGTCGGCCATCATCCGAATCTGTCCCTTCAGGTCCCGACGCGGGATGAGCCCGAAGATCGGCTCATAGTAGCCCCCTCCCAAGAATTCGACGGGGCCGTTCTTGGCCATTTTCTTGAGCTTAAGGATGAATTCGGGTTTGTGCTTTTCGAGCCAGTCCACGAGACTGCCGGAAAGATGGCACACGAGAGGCAGCGAAGGGTGCCGTTCCCAAACCTCAAAAAAGGGCCGATAGGACCTTTCGTAGGCCTCCTCAAAAACCGAATCAAAATTTCCCACCGGTTGATGGGCGTGCACGCAAAAAATGAAACTTTTAGACGGGTTAGGCATGGGGCGCTTTCTTGCGTTTGCGGTCCTCGGTCAGTTTTTTCTTGTGGGCGTTCACAATGTCCGAAATGATCTTCGCCAATTTTCTCGGGTCATGCCTGACGGTCTCGGCCGCGTGGATGATATTGGCTTCGACCACTTCGTAACCCAAAGCGCTTATCTTCGCCGAGTCCATCGTCACCGGATGAGCGCCTTCTCCGGCGTATTTCTGAAGAATGGGGTTCGGAATAGGCCCGGTGTTCACCACGACGTGGCTGATGAGGTCCGGACGCGTATGCTCCACGAGCGTATTCACATGATCAAAGGCGCTCAAGCGGTCCGTTTCATGTCTCTGGGTCATGACGTTGCAGATGTAGATCTTCGGGACGCGGGATGCGGAAAGCGCCGCGCTCAAGTCCTCGATCAGAAGGTTCGGTAAAAGACTGGTGTACAAACTGCCCGGACCGATCACGATCGCGTCGGCCGTTTGGATCGCCTCGAGCGCATCTTCGGTCGCGCCGCACCCTTGGGGTTTGAGGTACAGCCGTTCGATCGGGCTCTCGACCTTCGTGATGTTGCTTTCGCCCTCGGTCCTCGTGCCGTCCCGGTGTTGGGCGACCAGCGAGACCTTTTTCAAAGTGGACGGGACCACGCGCCCTCGGATCGCGAGGATCTTGCTGGACTCCTTGATCGCCTTTTCGAAATCGCCGGTGACTTTGAGCATGGCCAAAATGAACAAATTGCCGAAATTATGGCCCTCGAGCTCTCCCGACTCCTGGAAACGAAACTGAAACAGGTCGCTCATCATGGGTTCGGCGTCGGCGAGTGCTACCAGACAGTTCCGGATGTCCCCCGGCGGAGGGATATTGAACTGGCTTCTCAACCGCCCCGAGGAGCCGCCGTCATCCGCGACCGTGACCACCGCCGTGATGTTCGAAGTGAACTCTTTCAACCCGTGAAGCAGCACCGAAAGCCCGGACCCGCCGCCGATGGCCACGATGCGAGGTCCCCGTTCAAGGTACCGCTTCTGGTACATGATGTTGACGAGCTCGTTCTCTCGCTGAGGCAGCAAAACCGTCACGACGGATTTGATGATCTTACGGATACTGACGGCCACGAGCACCGCCCCCAAAAGCACGATGAGACTTCCGCTGGTTTTCTGTGTTTCGGTGATGGCGAGCACAAAACCCATGCAGCATAAAATAATTGCAAAACAGCAGAGAAGTACCCAGCGCTTGACCCGCATGCCCGGATACAACCAC
>JACPXO010000058.1 GCA_016196505.1 Candidatus Omnitrophota bacterium | reverse complement strand
CGTCCCCCGGGGATCACCAAGCGTAAAAAGATCGTGGGAAGAGGGCGCGGTTCCGGCCACGGCAAGACCTCCGGACGGGGAGAAAAGGGGCAGAACGCCCGCGCCTCGGGAGGTGTCCGTCCGGGCTTTGAGGGCGGTCAGATGCCGCTCATCCGCAGAGTCCCTAAGCGGGGCTTTACCTTCACCCCTAAACCCAAGTTTGATATCGTTTCTCTTGAGCGTTTGGGTGTTTTTGGATCGGGAAGCGTTGTCACGCCGGACGCTATGGTCAAGGCGCGGCTTGTCAAAAAACAGCATTTGCGGATCAAGGTTTTGGGCGACGGCGAGTTGAAACATGCGCTCACGGTGCAGGCCCACGCGTTTTCGAGATCGGCTCTTGAAAAGATAAAAAAGGCGGGAGGGTCCGCTCAAGTTCTGGGCGGCGTCGCGTGATGCTTCAGGCATTTGCGAATTCGTTCAAGATCCCCGATCTTCGCAAAAAAATCCTGTTTACGTTCGGCATCATCGCGGTGTACCGCCTGGGGACGTTCATCCCGACCCCGGGGATCGACGGCGGGAAACTTTCGGTGTTCTTTGAAAATTTAGCCCAAACCAGCGGCGGCACGCTCTTCGGCGTGATGAATCTGTTTTCCGGCGGAGCGATCCACCGGCTCACGATATTCGCGCTGGGCATCATGCCGTATATTTCAAGCTCGATCATCATGCAGCTTTTGACGGTAGTGATCCCGGCTCTTGAGAAACTCGCCAAAGAGGGTGAAGTCGGCCGTAAGATGATCAACCAGTACACGCGTTACGGCACCATCATCCTGTCGGTGATCCAGTCTTTTTTTATCGCGTTGTGGCTCGAGAACCCTTCGCATTTTGACGGATTAGAGATCGTCGAGTTTCCGGGATGGGGATTCCGGCTCTTGACCGTGATCACGCTCACGACCGGGTCGGCCTTTATCATGTGGCTGGGCGAACAGATCCAGGAAAAGGGGATCGGCAACGGCATGTCCCTGATCGTGGCGGCGGGTATCCTGTCACGTGCACCGACGGCCGTGTCCCAGATCATCGCGCTGATGAAGCCAGGCGCGCACTCGGCTCGTCAGATAGACCCGCTCACGGTGGTTTTTATGCTGGCGATCATGGTCCTGGCGATCGTCGCGGTCGTCATGCTGACCCAGGGAGAAAGAAAGATCCCGGTGCAATACCCCAAGCGGGTGATCGGACGCAAAGTCATGGGCGGGCAGTCCGTATTCATCCCCTTCAAGGTCAATAACGGGGGGGTGATGCCGATCATTTTTGCCCAGTCCATCATTCTGTTTCCGGCGACGATCGGCGTGTTCGTTCCGAACAATTTTATTCAGCAGGTGGCGACGAGTCTGGCCTCTCAGACGTGGGGCTATACGATCTCGACGATGCTTTTGATCATTTTTTTCAGTTATTTTTACACGGCGATCGCGTTCAATCCCGTGGATGTCGCGGAGAACATGAAGAAATACGGAGGGTTTATCCCGGGTGTCAGGCCCGGCGCTTCGACCGCGGATTTTTTTGATTTTATCATCAACCGCATCACACTGCCCGGGGGTATTTTCTTGGCGGTCATCGCGGTGGCTCCGGACCTGATCGCCAAGTGGCTGAGCATCCCTTACCAGGTGGCCGACTTTTTTGGCGGCACAGCGCTCTTGATCGTGGTCGGAGTGAGTTTGGATACCATTAAGCAGATCGAGTCCCAGCTTTTGATGCGCCATTACGAAGGATTTATGAAACGCGGGCGCATCCGGGGCCGGCAGAGACAGTATGTTTAAGGAGCTCTCTTGAGATTGGTTTTATTGGGACCTCCCGGCGCCGGGAAAGGCACGCAGGCCCAGGTTCTTTCAAAAGATCTGAGCATCCCGCATGTGTCGACAGGGGACATGCTGCGCGAGGCGTTGAGGCAGACGTCCCCTTTGGGTCTCGAGGCCAAAGGGTACATGGAAAAAGGCAAGCTGGTCCCGGATACGCTGGTGATCGCCCTTGTCAAAGAACGGCTTTTAAAGGAAGACGCCGCGAAGGGCTTCATCCTGGACGGTTTTCCCAGGACTCCGGAGCAGGCCAGGGTGCTGGACCATACACTTGAGGAGCTCAAGATCCCGCTGGACCTCGTGCTCTATTTTGAGACCAGTCTCCCGGTCATCACCCGGAGATTGTCGGGACGGCGCATCTGCGGCAAATGCGGAAAGAATTTTCATTTGGTCAATTTTAAGCCCAAGGTCGACGGCGTCTGCGATGCCTGCGGATCGGCGTTGGTGCAGAGGCCGGACGATCGCGAAGAGACCATAGGGAAGCGCCTCAAAGTTTATAACGAAGAAACAACTCCGCTCATTGACTATTACGGGAAAAAAGGGAATTTGGTCCGGGTTTCAGGCGACCTGGAAGTGCGCCCGCTCAACACGCAGCTCATGGAACTTTTCAAGAAGAAGGGTTTGCTGCGCGGGGCCCTGGCCAATTCCTGACCATGGCGCCTAAGACAAAAGAAGAGTTGGCGATCATGCGGAGAGCAGGCCGCGTGGTTTCAGAGCTCTTGCGGGTGATGGAGCTCGAGGTGAAGGCCGGCGTTACGACCGGACGCCTGGACGAGATCGCCGAGGCGTTTATTCTGTCGCATGGGGCTATTCCGGCGTTCAAAGGTTACTACGGTTATCCGGCGTCCATTTGCGCCTCGGTGAACGAGGAAGTGGTTCACGGGATACCGGGACCCAGGATCTTGCGGGAAGGCGACATCGCAGGGATCGATGTCGGCGTCAAGCTCGACGGTTATTATTCGGACGCCGCGAGGACATTTCCCGTGGGCCGCGTGGATAAACAAAGCCAGCGGCTGATCGACGCGACCCGTGAAGCGCTTGAGGAAGGCATCGCGAAGGCCGTGGAGGGCAACCACCTGGGCGATATTTCCTGGGCGGTGCAGAGCACCGCGGAAAAGCGGGGCCTGTCGGTGGTCCGAGAATACGTCGGCCATGGCATAGGCAGGCATTTGCACGAAGAACCGCAGGTGCCCAATTTCGGGCCGCCGAACCAGGGGCCGCCGCTCGTCGAAGGCATGGCCTTGGCGATCGAACCGATGCTGAACCTGGGCGGCCGCGAGGTGGAGGTTTTGAAGGACGGTTGGACGGTCGTGACGAAGGACAGAAAGAGGTCCGGCCACTTTGAACAAACGGTTTTCGTCGGAAAAGCATATCCTGAGATCGTGACGGCTTAAGGGCCGTCCAAGGGGTCTATGGCTAAAGAAGAAGCGGTGCAGGTTGAGGGGGTAGTGGCCGAAGCTTTGCCGAACGCGATGTTTCGCGTCGAGCTTCAAAACAAGCACCTCGTGCTTGCCCATGTGTCCGGCAAGATGCGCATGCATTTCATCCGTATTTTGCCGGGGGACAAGGTGATGGTGGAATTGTCACCCTATGACCTGACGCGCGGCCGCATCATTTATCGTGTGAAATGACAAAATAGGGAGGACCGGGGTGAAAGTACGTTCCAGTGTGAAGAAAATATGCGATCACTGCAAGATCGTGCGGCGCCAAAGAGTCGTGCGGGTGATCTGCAAGAATCCCAAGCACAAGCAAAGACAAGGATAATCGAATGCCAAGAATTGTCGGAGTGGATATTCCGAAAGAAAAAAAGATCGCCGTGTCTCTCAGTTACATCTATGGGATCGGGCAGTCGAACGCCCGGGACATTTTAAAAAAAGCGGGGATCAGCGTCGAGGTGCGCGCCAAAGACTTGACGGAGGATGAGATCTCGAGGGTCACGGCTATTATTCAAAAAGAATACCGTACTGAAGGGGCCCTGCGCCGTGAGGTGGGGATCAATATCAAACGTCTTATCGATGTTCAATCCTACCGGGGTTTGCGGCATAAGCGCGGATTGCCGGTGCGCGGGCAGAGGACCCGGACCAATGCCAGGACCCGCAAAGGTCCGAAGAAGACCATTGGGGCGCAACGCAGAAAAGATACGGCTCCAGCGGCAGCCAAACCCGCCGCCGGCGGCGAGGCCAAGAAAAGCGGTAAATAAGGGAGGGTAAAGGTTCCTGTGGCGAAAGCAAAAAAGTTTAAATCCAGAAAAAAAGTAGCCCGCAGCGTGAGCGAGGGCGTCGCGCATATCCTGGCGACGTTCAATAACACGATCGTGACGATCACGGACCGGCAGGGCAATGTGCTCGTGTGGGGTAGCTGCGGTTCCTCGGGATTTTCGGGGTCTAAGAAGTCCACGCCGTTCGCCGCCCAGGTGACGGCCGAAAGCGTCGCCAAAAAAGCGATAGAGCATGGCATGAAAAACGTCGAAGTCAACGTCAAAGGTCCAGGTTCCGGAAGAGAATCGGCGATCCGCGCGCTTCAGGCGGCCGGCTTAAGCATCAGCGTGATCCGTGATGTCACGCCGATCCCGCACAACGGCTGCCGCCCGCCCAAGAGAAGGAGGGTCTGACG
>JACPXO010000057.1 GCA_016196505.1 Candidatus Omnitrophota bacterium | reverse complement strand
CGCGTGTTCGTATAATTAGCGTCGAAAGATCTGAGCCGGGCGTCGCTATCATCATCTTCAAGAGCCGCGTTGGCGTCTTCCTCGTAGCGCATTCGGTTGGGATTGTTTACGTTCGAGGATCCGGAAGTGTCCTCCCCGCGTAGGTCCGAAGTGCCCGTTTGCGTCGTCGTGACATAGTCATCCCGTATCTCTCTCAAAGCGCGCTCGGACCCTGCCTCCGCGAGATACAAAAGCTTCGCATCCTCGGTTTGAAACGCCGTGTCGCGCATCTCATAAGTCACCAAGAAGAGAAGCGCCACCAAGAGCCCCGTCAGCACGATCACAAAGGTGAACGTGAGAAGCAAAACAAAACCTTTGGGGCGGCCCACTCAAAGATTCCTGCAGCGCGCTTGGGAGCGCAACTCAAAACTTTCATCCCCGTCGGCCGCCGTCACATCCATGGCGACCAGTTTTACCTGAGACGCCGTCACCGGAAAAGAAAGTAGATTATTGCCGGAATCGTAATACGTAAAAGCGGCGCTCTGCGCGGAGTCCACGAGGGCCGTCGTCACTCCGCCGGAAACCCGGTTGAGCGGCGTCCCCGCGGTGCCCGACCAAACGTATTGGATCGTCTCATCGGCGCCATCACCGGCCATGTCCGCCGTAAAGGTCACACTGCCGCTTGCGGCGGTGGTGATCGATGTCGCTTGTCTTAACTCCTGCGGCATCGTAAAAAATGCCCGGCCGGTCCGCCCTTTGATGTCAGAACGCGTTTCCTGGGAATAAAACGCGTAAAACTGCGTCTTAAAAATTGTCCATAAAACGCCTACGAAAACGATCAGAAAAAAAATGACGATCAAAAGCTCAAGCAAAGTAAGGCCCCGGGATCGGTTAAACATTCGAGACGTAGGTCACCAAGCTCGTGCTGAGTTCCGTGGATTTATCCTCCCAAGTCACGTTGACCGCGACTTGTTTCAGATCGGTTTGAGGCGTCGTGACCACCACTTCCCGCTCGTAAGCCGGAAATCCGGTGACGACGGCTTTGGTTTCGTCCACAACACCGGCATAAGCGGTGTTCCGGATGCTCTCCATTTTTTCCCTGGCCAAGTTCAAAGCCACGAGGTCGCTTTCGTTCCGGCTCCCCAGGAACAACCCTCCCGAAAAGGCCTCGAAAAGCGACAGGATCGCGGTCGTCAATAAAACGATCGCCAGTAAAACCTCGAGCAGCGTGAAACCGGCGGCTTTAGGGCTGAGTGTCTTGACCGGCATTGGAGACATAGACGCAGGTAGACCCGTTGGTCTCGGCGACGGCGTCGCTCGTGATGGTGGCGCTCCCGTTGCCGGAGGACCCGACGGAATAAACCACATAGAATTTGTTATTCGTTCCTCCCCGGACATAGCCGTAAACCGCCGCGGATGAAGAGAACGGGTCTGTGGGAATGGTGCTCACGACGGTGGGGCTGGCGGAAGTCAGAGCGCTCAAGGCCGTGGGATAGGTATTGCTGTTATGGATATAATAACTTTCCAGCGCGGTTTGTAAGGTCCTCAGCTCTCCCTTGGCTTTGGCGATGTTCCCCTCATCCTGCATCCCCTTAAAACGCGGAAGCGCTATGCCGATCAAAATGCTGATCACCGCGATGACGATCAAAAGCTCGATCAGCGTGAACCCTTTGCGTCTCAACTCTGGTGTGTGATCCATGGAAATAATAAGGCCTCCTCTTTTCTGGATTAAATGTTACCTTCTCAAGTGCCGGACCATATCAAAAATAGGCGCAAGCATCGAAAGCATGATCAGCGCCACAATACCCCCCATGACGACCAAAAGCAAGGGCTCCAAGGCGATCGTCAATTTCTTGACGCGGTAAGCGATGAGCCGGTCATAATAAACGGACGCTTTGTAAAGCATCTCGCCGACGTCGCCGGATTCTTCGCCGACGGCGACCATCTGGGTGACATCGGGCGGGAACTCGGCGCTGACCCTCATGGATTCGGAGATCTTTTCTCCGCGCTCCACGGCCTGGCGGATATTTTCAATGACGCGCGCCAGATGCTCATTGCCGGTCACCTTCCGCACGATCTCAAAAGACCGGAGGATCGGAACGCCGCTTTCCACCAATGTGGACAACGTGCGCGCGAACCTCGACACCGCCACGAGTCGCAGAAGCGACCCGGCCAACGGAAGTTTCAGTTTCAGACGGTCTATTCTAAGCTTTCCCGCCGGGGTGTCCGAGTAAATTTTAACGCCCGCTCCCACGGCCAGCGCCGCCAAAATAAGCGTGTGCCAAAAACGCTGGACCGTCGTCCCCACCGCGTAGAGAAAGAGCGTCGGTGCCGGCAACGGCACGCCCAATTTCAAGAAAATCTCGGCGAACTGCGGGATCACGAAAGTCACCACGTAAAGCGTCACGAGAAGTCCGGCGGCCAGAAGCAGGGCCGGGTAAAACACAGCCCCTTTGATCTTTTGCGTCAACTCGGCCTGGTAGTCCGTGTATTCGGCGTAGCGCGCCAAGACCTGATCCAATTTGCCGCTCGTTTCGCCGGCCTCCACCAGATTCACAAAGATGGGAGGAAAAAGCCGGGGGTGGCGCGAAAGCGCCCGCGAAAAACTATCCCCGCCCTCGACATTGCGGGCCACATCCTCCACGGCTTCCTTTAAGCGCGGATTGTCGAGATGATGCTGTAAGATCGACAAACTTGTCAGTAAGCTGATGCCCGAGCTGATTAGGTTCGAAAGCTGAACGTAAAAAGACAGTTTGTCTTCCTGGCTGACCCCACGCCAACGGGTGAACACCGTCTCGCGCCGGACCGTCGAGCCGGACTCGGTCACGTGAGTCGTCATGTAACCCATCTTGTGGAGACGCTCTACGAGCGCTTCTTTGGCGGGGGCCTCCATCACGCCCTCGACGGGCTTGCCGAAAGAATCTCTGGCTTTATAAAGGTATGTCGGCACGGGGCTCAAACCTCCTCAGTCGCTTGCAACACTTCCTCAAGCGCGGTGACCCCTTGAAGCGCTTTCTGGATGCCATCTTCTTTTAAAGTGACCATGCCTGACGCGACGCCTTGAGCTTTGATCTGGTGCAAAGACGCCTTTGAGGTCACGAGATCCCGTATCTTGTCTTCGAAGACCAAGAGTTCAAATATACCTATTCTTCCTTTATAACCCAAGTTCAGGCACTTGGCGCAACCCTTTCCCCTGAACAGCTTCACCCCGCCTTTTTCGAGCCGTTCCGGCGGGACTATCCCTTTAAGCGCTTCTCTGGACGGTTCATAGGACTCTTTGCAATGAGGGCACAGCGCGCGGACAAGCCGCTGGGCGAGTATCCCCGCCACCGCCGAGGACACCAAGAACGGCTCGACACCCATATCCACGAGCCGCGTCACGGCACCCGCGGCGTCGTTGGTGTGCACGGTGGACAATACAAGATGCCCGGTCAAAGACGCCTGCACCGCGATCTCGGCGGTTTCCAGGTCGCGGATCTCGCCCACCATGATGACGTTCGGGTCTTGCCTTAAAATAGACCTGAGTCCATTGGCAAAAGTGACGTTGGCCTTCGGGTTGACCTGGGTCTGCCGCACGCCGCCGAGACGGTACTCGACGGGGTCTTCGATCGTGATGATGTTTTTATCGACACGGTTGATCTTATTTAAGGAGGCGTAAAGCGTCGTCGTTTTCCCGCTGCCGGTGGGCCCGGTCACCAGAATAATGCCATGGGGCCTGACGATGAGCTTCTCATATTTTTCAAGATTCTCTTTCGAAAAACCAAGCTCCCCCAGGCCTTTGAGAGCGCTCGAAAGGTCCAAAAGCCGGAGCACCATGTTTTCACCGTAAATGGTCGGAACGCACGACGCGCGCACGTCGATGTCCCGATTCTCGATCTTCAAATGAAAACGGCCGTCTTGCGGCGCCCGGCGCTCGGCGATATCCATGTTCGCCAAGATCTTCACGCGGGAAATGATCGCCGACTGGAGATGTTTGGGGGGCGAGGGTTCTTCATGCAGAACGCCGTCCACCCGGAAACGAATGGAGAGCTTGTTGTCCTCGGGCTCG
>JACPXO010000039.1 GCA_016196505.1 Candidatus Omnitrophota bacterium | reverse complement strand
CGCCGGCGTCCCTTGAGTACTCCGCGGCATACCCTCTTTTTGTGAACTCAGGGATCATCTTTTCAAACGTCTGCGCCATCACGGGTAAAGTCGCGGTGGGTAAAGTTGGGGTGACGCTTTGAGGCCTGCCGCCGAGCACGAAAGGATTGAATCCTGAAAAGTCGTAGGGATTCCCCTCGAGATACGGAAATCTATAGTCCGTATAAAATTTCCACGCGGTCGCCACCGTGTGCGAAAGCGCGTAGGCCGGCCCATTGGGCGTTTGGCCGTCGAAATACGCATAATTATAGGATACGGTGCCGTCGTCGAGATTCGCATAGCTCAACCGGTCCATTCCTTCACGCATCGTGATGGCGTCTTTTTCAAGGGCCGCCGCATAGTCAGCGCGGCCTGTTCTGCGATACTCCTTGGCAAGTTCGCGAGCCATGAGCACCGCCACAGCCGTTTGTTCCGTGAAATAATTGTCGTGCCCCGCGCTGAAACTCACGCCCCTTAAGACCCCGTTCGTATCATAGAACCCGGCGCGCTGTTTGACGGCCTGCCAGATACGGTAAGCCGCTCCCTCACCGCCAAAAAACTGATCCACCGTGCGTATATCTCCCGTAGAACGGTTTAAAACGAGGAGCGGCCACGTCGAGGCGTCCACCGCAAAATTCGTATCGGCCGTGAACATACCGTTCGTATCCACCTGCCCGCCCTGGTTTAAAACTCCGGTGGCCGTATTGAACGCATAGGCGCCCAGGTAAAAAAGGATGAACGTTTTAAGCGAGTTCACCCGCAGTACAAGGTCGCTGTACTGGGCCGGGTGCGAGTCTTTATTCTGTTCGAGAACATAAAGCAGAGCATCGAGAGCGGCTAGCACCGAGGCCTGGGTTTCATTGGAAATAACGTTGCCGGGAAGCTCAAAGGTCCCATGAGGCGCGCTGTAGATCGCCCCGACGGGACTTTTTAACGCCTCAAGCGCCGGAAGAATGCTAAAGGCAAGCTTCGCCTCCGGAGAATCCAGAGAGATCACGCCGTTATTTTTTAAATACGCGGTTTGCAAGGGTCCGAGGATATTGGCCCACACATTCTCTCCGGTACGCGGTTTGTAATCGAGCCAGTGAATGGTGTTAAATTCGGGATAGCCAAGAACGGATGTTTCGCCCGTGAAAGGATCTTGTAAGGGAGAGTAAACACCGTTCGCCGGAAGCATATTAAAGGTGTAGCTATTGGTACGGGGCAGAGTGACTTTGGCATCACCGTAGGTGAAAGGCGCGTTGTGAGCGCGGATATCGTTGAACTGTCCCAAGTATCCGCCCGATAAGAGCGTAGTCGTTTGGTCGGCGCGGTTCGTCAGTCCCGAAAGGGCATAAACAACCTGCACGTTGGCGTTGTCGTAGAAATTCACACCATAGTTCAGAATAACCCTTTTAACATATTCACTCACAGGGAAGGGGTCTTGAGAGCCAGGCCACCAATAAGACGGGACCACATAACTCGGGGTCAAACCCGTCACGCTGTCCGCGTAGTTGGTTAAAAATTTGAGATTGAGCGCCTGACTTTCGGGGAGAGCGTTGGTTTGGGCTTGAGACTTTTGTGCACCCGTAAAGAGCAGCACCACTGAAAGAAGAGCCAGATAAAACGCCTTGGCAAACCGTCCGCCTTCTATCGAGGCGAGGATGTTAAAATCGGGTCTCGGGGCTGCGGGAGACGGGAGAATGATGACTCCACCATTCCTTTTTCTGTCCACTTCGACCGCCATCGGGATCGCGGATCTGGCGTTTACGGCATTGGGGTCGCCTATCGACCCATCCTGCAACCGGCCGAGACCCACCCACATATCGCCGCTTGGGATGCTTGAGAAAATGCCGCGGACAAGCTTTCGCGCTTCGTCGCTTTCGGCGGGGCTCAAATAAGCCGCGTCCCCAGGATAAACCAATCCTCCGACAAGCTCCGCCAGGTCTACCGCCGCAAAGCCGGGGTTTCCGTTGTCTTTAAAGCCCCCGCGGGTGACAAAGCGGTGGATGGATCCAAGAAGTCTCAAACGGAGAAACGCGTGTTCGGCTTTATTGCCGTAAACCACGTTCGATTTGATCCTAAAACCGGTCTTAAGCCGTTTCAAGGCCTCGCGGATCACCCCCGCGTCATCCAAGCCCTCGAGCACCTCAAGGGCCAAGACCGCTTCGACGTAAGTCGGCGCGCCGAAGATCTTTGTCGTTTTCACATCAAGCGCCGTTTTCCTGAGACCCGCCTTCGCGCTTTCCGCGGCTCCAGGGTTCTCCGTCTCGGCCTGGCGTATCGCCTTCACAAGGTCCGACACCGCTTTATCCGCTTCGGGCCCACGCTCGAAATCCAGGCCTTTGCCTTTTCTGGAAGTTTCAAGTTCTTTCGAGACCTGTTTAAAGTTTTTCTGGGCGTCTTTTACGCTCGGAACATCGCCTGCCGGTTGAGGCGTCTCGTCGGGTTTAACCTGAGCTGTAACTTTGGGCTCGGGCGATTTTTCCGGCTTGATCGCCGGCTGACTGGTTTTGGGCTCCGCGGAAACGGGTTTTTCGAGCTCCCCTTCGCGCGCTTCCACCATCTTCCTAAACTCGTCGGCTGTCGGGGCCGGTGCGGAGTTTGTTTCCCAGATAAGCGCGATACGGCTCTTGAGTGTTTCAGCGCTATACTTGAGCAACCATGCTGAGGGATCGGAGATCCCGTTCTCGAGCAGTATCTGGAGCTTTTTAAACTGATTGAAACTTGTCCTGGCCTCACGGCTCATGCCGGGGGTTTTTTTGACAATTCGGGCCCCGGCCGGTGGTTGGCTCGCTGTTGGGATGGCGGCCGTTGGCGGACGCTGGACTAACACAACACTATCTTGCTCTGCCGTAGGAATCACTTTGGCCGTCAAAATATACTGTTTGAATGACTCATAGGCGTCTCTTACTTCCCTCGACGCCAACAAGACTCTTGCAAGCTCTCTAAGAGAGCTTCTAGCTCTCGGCGCCTGAGGGTCCTGACCAAAGTCTATTTGATTAACCATCGGATTAATATCTTCGACTGGCCAGCCCGACATTTGGTCCAATAAACCAACCTCATTTCTAGCGCTATTGGCTTGATTCAATAACTCAAACGACAGGACGCCAAATTTTTTGTGTAGATCGAGAAGGACCCTATCAACCAGGTCACGCGCACTCTTTGTAGCTTCATTTCTCCCCAATCGATCGCGTAGCCGCTGGTCCGCTTGGATATACGCCGCGCGGGCCCCCCGGCGCGTCCAGGCCTCTTCGTCCAATTGGGTTATGACAAAGCCAAAATCATGTGTCTCGTCTTCGAGAGCTTGTCCATCTCGCGTTACTTTAAACGTTACTTCTCGACTCGGCTCATTCACCCCAGTCACTTGACGAACTTTTCCGCTTACGCTATCAAAAATATCGCCCTCTGCAATTTTCAAACCTACGGCATCCGCGGCCGGCTTTACGACAAAAGTCGTTCCGCCACCCCCCGCAACCGACCTGGTCGGGGCCGCTTGAGACTCGGCAAGAGCTTCTGTTCCTGCCGGAATAAATGTGTTGAGGAAAATTCCGAATTCTTTAACCTGATCCGCCTGGCGAAGATCGGAAAAAGTCCTATCCGGCTTGCGTGCGTCTCTATCGGTTACCACTAGTTTACCGCTCAATACTGAGGTGGATTTCTTCTTAACGAAGTCAAACTGGTATTTAAACTCAAACTTTAAATTCGGCGGGATAAATCCTGCGCCGGCTAGCCGGCTCACCAGATCCTGAAAACTTTGCCTCTTGTTCTCAGGATCTCCCTCAAGAGTGTAGGTCATTCCACTATAAACCAGGGTTTGGTTTATGGCCTCGACTTTCGCCGCCCGTGCGCCGAGCCGCTCGAGTCTTCGATCGATCTGAATGGCCAGGATCTTTCTGCCAAGCCAGGGGGATGTCAGATATTCAATGTCCCCGAGGAATTTGTTGGCGTGGTCAAATGAAGCGTCGACGCCCAACGCGGCGTAAACCGCACTGTCAACCTCGACTCTGAGAGAAACCGGCATTAAGGAATAGCGCATGGACGTCTTGAGAGCTTGGAGCACCGCGACGTCCTGGATGATATCGATGACTGCCCGCAACCGGTGAAAGCCGGGCGACTCAAGGACAAGCCATGCGTTCGATGGTCTCGGCTTGTGATAGTAACCTTTGTTCACGACCTCCTTACGAGCGACCGTGCGAACGACCCCCACCGCGGCCAACGATTTAAGAGAATACTGCGTTGGCGGAGTATCCAAAATCGACGCCGACCAAACCTCAAATGGCTCTCCGCTATCCGACACCAGAAAATCACCGGTTTGGATCGGCGTGAGATCGGTCACCGCCTTAAAACCCGCGCGCCGGTATTCTTCGATCGCCTTTATTTTTTTCTCGGCATTTGCAATGACCGACCTAAGTTCTGCTACAAGAGGTTGAGTATCGGAGTGCCCATCCAGCCAGAAAGCCAAAGTTTCAAGATCGACCCCTCTTTTGAAATCCAATCGAATAGGCATCCCGCCCCTCGATTGAACTTGTAAGGTGTAAGCGTCCACCTCTATTGCGCTCACGGGCCTGAGCCGCTCTTCCCAACCGGCTGTTTTCTCTCGGATAAATCCAAGAACCGCCGCCGCGGGCGACTCCACCGCCCCGCGGGCGCCCAGCGGGACTCCAAGCTGTTCGTCACCCTCAGATAGAGCAGGGCCATCGTAAGGTCGGTGGGATTGGACTGAGGCCGGTGCGAAAGAATCGTAACCCATGACTTCCCAGAAGCGTTTCCGGCCCATGGCCTCTTGGAGGCCTTGATAGTTTTGATAAACTACCCCCTCTCTTCCAAGGTTGTGGGCTATGATCTCAAGGGCCTTTTTTTTGGCGAGAGCTCTATCACCCTCTGATTCCGCGACAAGCTTTTCAAAATCGATCCTAAACGCCTCGAGCCACGTCCCGCGTCCGCTGAAAGTCCCCACCGACCCCTCGACGAATTCAGCGTAAAGCTTGACACGCTGGATAATGGTCCTGGGATTGCCGCCGCTCAACATCATGCTAAAACGCTTTCCAAGTATCCTATTAAGTCTTCCCAACCGCTCATGAACTTGGGCCGTGCTCATGGCATCG
>JACPXO010000049.1 GCA_016196505.1 Candidatus Omnitrophota bacterium | reverse complement strand
CTCTTCCTTTCGCCGGGTTGTTCGAGTGTTTTGATCATGGGCCACGCTCCTTTCTGTAAAATAAAAAACCCACCACCTTGAAAGGTGATGGGTTTTGGAATTTTTGGTCTTGGTTTTAGTTTACTCTAGGACTTGAAGCTCCTTCCACAACCCGTCACCTTCGCGCTTGGAAATACGGTAATGGCCAAGCATAAAACAACCCTGCCATACCGCTTTCGCGGCTTGGTTCGTGGGTAACGCGTTGTGAATCAGACCTTGACTTAACATTTCTCTCCCTAGAGCCGCAATTATATCCTAAGTCTCCCGGAATTGCAATAGCGGATTTTTTCCGATCAAGAACGGGTTCTCCCACGAGCCGCCTAGAAGTATATCTCTCTGCCGGCATTCTCGGGGTCCTGTCCTTCGGCGGGCGCCTCCGTCCTCGTCGTAACTTCGTTCGACTGCGGGCGAAGGCATCCCGCCTCGGCCACCCCTCGAATGCCGGCTTAAGACCCTAACTATCCTCTAGTGACTCTCATGAATAGCGGGTGGCTGGCGTCGGGGCGCCCCGTGGGCGCGGAGCCCACGACTCATCTACGGCGAGCACCCATGGGGCTGACGCCAGTCAGGACCCGCTTGGTATGAGAGAACTGCCCACAGGATCAAGTCCGCTTGTAGGCGTAGAAAAAGACAGCCCCAACCCCGAGGAAGATAAGCAAAAGGTAAGGGTTCGCGATGTCCGGTTTTGGGGCATAGGACTGGCGTCCCTTCGAGGGGTTTTCGTCGAGGTAGGCCATGTCGGTCTCCGTGATCGGGCGGAGGCCGTAACGTTTTATCGCGATTTCTCTGTCCAGCAAGGGGTTCCCTTCGGGATCCTTGAACCATAGGAGGAGTCTGGCCGTTTCCAAAGGATCGGAGCGCTCGAATGGCCTGACCTCCAGCATCATCCCGTTGGAGGTAGAGCGGCCGGAGAGAAGGGCTATCACTCCGCCGGCGTGGCTGAAATTGGACCAAAGAATGTCATGAGGGCCGCTATGGTCTTTGACGGCCCGGATGATCTTGTCGTACTCTTTTTTAAAATAGATCGTGAAACCGTTAGCGCGGAAGTTTTTTTGCTCTTCCGGGACAAGGTACTGCGTCACCGACCGGTCAAAGAAGGCAAGGGTCGTCCTATTTTTTTCAAGGTCGATTTTCAACACTGGCGAAACAAAGTGGAAAAAAAAGAACACCGCAAGGGTGAAGAACACAGTCCCCCTTGTCTTCCACCGGCCGTTCTGGATTTTTCCGGCGAGCGCGTCGAGTGTCGCGGCCGCGAGCCATAAAATGCCCGCTAGCCCAAGCCCGCAAAAAAACCTAAAGCGATGTGTGACGAGCATCGGCGCCATTCCCAGGATCAAACATAGCGGGAATAGCCAAGGGCCTTTTTTCCGGATGGCCAGCCACGCGCCGATCCCGGCCAGGAGATACGCCGCCAGATCGAATTCAAGGTACAGGTTTTCTTTGACGTTGAGGAAACGGAAGTAAGCGTGGTAATGGGCCTGGTGAAGAAGCCATGGGGCGGCGATGACCAGCGTCCACGCGGCTATTTTTTGGATCTTCACCCGGTGGCGTTCACTGGCAAGGCCGTAGACAAGCAGCGCCGTAAAAAAGGACCAGGCCATCATGGAATGCGTGTAAAAGCAGAGGCCAAGCCAGAGACCGGCCCGCAAGTGCTTTGCTTTCTCTAGATTCAGAAAAGCCAAGATCCCGAAAAAGAACGCCAACGAGAAGGGGGCCAGGGTCACGGTCGCCAGGTACACCGAATAGACCGAAGAAAAAATGAGGATGCCGAAAAAGGCGAACCGTGAGCCATAGATCTCTTTAAAGGTGTGCCAAAGCCCCACAAGGACCAGGGGATAAATGGCGCAGTCCGCGAGCCGCGCGAGCGTAATCTCTCCAAGACCCAGTTGGTAAAGACCCAGGAGCAAACCATGAAAAAAAGGCGGATAGAGGTGGGGCCTTCCGGCCGGCGCGTATTCCCAGAAAGCCCTCGACACATACCCTCCGGCCTCCGCGAATCCCTTCATGACGGAAAGGTGGTAGTAGATGTCGAGGAATTTAGGCAGAAGCGGCCACTGCATCACTTGAAAAATGCTGAAGAGTACAAGGATCGCGAAGGCGTAGAGGTCCCAAGAGGGCTCTCGGGTTTCAACGTCGGAGGTCATAAACTGATTTTCCCACAAAAAAAGAGAGCCGTCCAGAGCCATAGGGCTCGAATTTTTGTTGCACTCTCAAGTCAAGTGCGTATAATCAAAAGAATAAATCTTACAAACTTAGTAAAGGAGAAATTCTCGCTATGAATAAGAAATATCCCGTGGCCTTATTCATCTTTATTCTTCCTTTGGTTGTTTTGACCGCCGGTTGTGCCACTACTCAGGCGCGCCGGGCCGACAGCGCCGCGACGAACGATCTTACCGGCCAGCTTAGCGTGCTTCAAAGCCAAGTTCAGGCCAAGGACCAGGAGATCCGAGATCTCAAGCTTCAGATAGAAAGCATGGAGAACTCTCTCAAAAAACCCGCCAATTTTGCCGGAAAAGAGATCGAAGACAAAACTTCCATCCTCCATGTCTCCGGTGTCACGGTCAGGGAGCTTCAAAATTCGCTCGTCCGCGCGGGGTTTGATCCGGGCGCGGTGGACGGCAAGATAGGCAAAAAAACCAAAAAGGCCGTCAAAGATTTCCAGAAGAAGAATAGCCTCAAGGCGGACGGCGTCGTCGGCGAGAAGACCTGGGCGTTGCTGAAAGCTCAGTAATTGAATGTTCATCCATATG
>JACPXO010000048.1 GCA_016196505.1 Candidatus Omnitrophota bacterium | reverse complement strand
CTCGATCCGCTTGACCTGTATCCCTGTTTCCCGGTGAAGGATCTGATAGTTCCCCCATGGTTTTTGGACGATGCTCATGAACGCCCCGCTCCCCCGCCGAGGCACATCTTGCGACTCGAGACGTATTCGATAAAAGCCACCATCGTAATGACGCTCAAGAAAAGAAGGCCGATGAGCATGGCGCCGAAAAAGCCGACTTGAGTAAGCAAGATCGCGATAAAACCGATCATCATACTCAAAAAATAAGAAACACCGACGGCCATCCGTTCGCTCATTCCGATATTGACCAGGCGATGCGCGAAATGGTTTCTGTCCCCCCGCCAAGGCGGGATGCCTTTGGCCAAACGCAGCGCGGCCACGGAAACCGTATCATAGATCGGGATCCCGAACATCAGGACCGGCATAAAAATAGTGGCGTAAGTCGTCGTGGGGGCCTGGTAACGGCAAAGCAGAGTGAAGGCGGCCATCATGTAGCCGATGAAGAGACTCCCGTTGTCTCCCAAATAGATCTTGGCGGGTTTGAAATTGTAATAAAGAAAACCTAGAAGCGCCCCGGTGAACGTGACGAGAAATAAACCCACCATGGCCTGTCCGATGATCTGCGTCAGCCAAAAGAACGTGACCGTCGACACGAGGGCGATACCCGCGCAATGCCCGTCCAAATAATCCACCAGATTGAACGCATTGATGATCAAAAGGATCCATAAAAAAGTGATCGCGTAACCCAAGATCCCAAGCTCCGATACCAAATTGATCGTCAAGCCCAGTTTCATCAAGATCAGCGCCGCGGCCATTTGCCCCAACAGTTTCTGCATCGGCGACCAGCGATACTTGTCATCCAAAAACCCGACGGTCAGCACGATCAAGCTCCCGCAAAAAATCCCCACGAGTTTCGGGACCAGAGGCAGGACCCCGAGCGGATCCCCTCCGCCCACCGCCAAGGAGACGCCCAAAAATACGATCACCCAAAAAGAACAAAAAAGACTCACACCTCCCATAAAAGGCATGGGGGTTTTGTGATTCTTTCTCTCCGTGGGATAATCCAGAAAATTCAGACGATAACAAAACCCGATGAAAGCCCGCGTAAACAGCGCGCTCAGAACAGCCGTTAGAAAAAATACGGCCAGGTTGAGTAGAAAGTGATTAGTGAACATCAATGGGCAGACCGCGCCTCGAATTTTTATTGATTCTAAGGTGTTTTGGACATATTTGCAATGACCGAGACGAACTCTCCGCTTAAGGCCCGCTGGCTGTACTGGGTACTTTTAAGCCGCACGCTACGATCGGCGATGTCCTCCTTATGCTTTTCGTCAAAACTCCTGACCTGTTCAATAGCCCGGACCAACCCCTCCACATCCCCATGGTCGACCCGAAAACCCAGCCGTTGGATCCGGACCATCTCTCCGAGAGAACTGTCCTCCGGACCAATATAAATGAAGGGGCGGCCCACCGCAAGGACTCCATAAACTTTGCTCGGATGGACGACCCCGACAAAACCCTCCCCCATCACGACGATGTGAACGTCGGCGGCCGCCTGGAATTGGGAGAAAACGTCCGGCGGCTGGTCTGGAAATTGAGAAATGCCGGACAAACCGCAAGACTCTTTAAAATCACGGACATGGGAGGACAGCGCCCCTTCCCCGACGAAGCAGAAAACCACCCGCGGATCTTCCCGAAAACGCTGGGCCGCGCGAAGCAAGGTGTCCAGGGGATGGCAGGCGCTTTGATTTCCCGAATACATCACCACAAATTTTCCGTTCCAGGATTGTTGTTGCCGGAGTGGATTTTTGTCGTGCGGGATAGGGGCTAAGACGTCGTCGTGGGCCCAGGGAGCAATGACGGCGATCTTATGGCCCGGCACATGATAACGCTCCTCGATACGGTCCTTCATCCACCGGTCGAGCACGACAACCTTCCCGCTTTTTCTAAAAGCCCACCCCGAGATCCACTTCAGAAAAAGATGTGCTAAAGATCCTTCTTTGAGCCACCGGGCAATGACCGCCTGGTCAGGGTTGAGGTCCATGACCCAGTCAACGGACCTCCCTCCCTTTAAAACACAAAATAAGCAACCCATGACCGCGATCAAAGGGGGCGAAGTCATGCCGACCACCACGTCCTGTCGCGGAAAAAAAAGAAGCTTCCGGAAGACGCCGAACAAAAAAGAAACGATATCCACCGTGCGGCCCCACCGGCTCTTCTTGCCGAACGAGGAATAGAGAACGCGGTGGATACGGACCCCGCGGTAAATCTCACAGGGGCTGAATTTTTTTGAGGGGTCATTGTAACCGTGGCGGCCGGTGATGACCGAGACGTCGTGGCCTCTCGACGCCAGATCTACGGCCAGATCGGCGGCGTATTGCCCGACGGCGGCGACATCCGGGTAAAAACTTTGGTTAAGAATGAGTATCTTCAAATCTTTCTATCCAATGCCTGTCGATGACCAAAATGTCCATCCGGGTCCTCAAGAAACATTCTATCGCCTCGCGCGGGAGCCGCACGATGGGTTCATTTTCATTAAAAGAGGTGTTGAGAAGCACCGGCACGCCCGTCAACCGGTCAAAGGCGGCTATCAACTTGTAAAATAAAGGGTTTTGATCTTGGGCCACGGTTTGAGGCCTGGCGGTGCCATCGACGTGGGTCACGGCGGGGATCTTGGTCCGCTTATCCGGCCGCACCGGGCACACCGTCAACATGAACGGCGAAGTGTCTTCCATTTCGAACCAAGCGGAAGCTTTTTCAGACAAAACCGAAGGCGCAAAAGGCCTGAACGATTCCCGGTGCTTGATCTTAAGGTTCAGGATGGCTTTCATGTCAGCGCGTCTGGGATCGGCCAGGACGCTTCGGTTCCCGAGCGCGCGCGGGCCCCATTCCATACGGCCTTGAAACCAGCCGATTATTTTTCCCCCGGCGATCGCCGCGGCCGTTCGAGTACAAAGATCTTCTTCATTATCCAGTTTTTGAATGGAGCAATGCTGTTCTTTCAACCGCGAGCTTGAGGTCTCAAGCTCCCGGCTCACTTCTGCTTCACTGAATTCGGGCCCCCAATAAACATGATCCATCACAAAACACCGGGGCTTTTCAAGCTCATGATGCCACACCCAAAAAGCCGCGCCGAGAGCCCCGCCGGCGTCGCCGGCCGCCGGCTGAATAAAAAAGTTTTGAAAACGGGTCTGGCTCTTGATCTTTCCGTTGGCCACACCGTTAAGGGCGCATCCTCCCGCCAAACAAAGATTGGGATCGCCGGTCTTTTCGTAAACGGCGTTCAGCACATGAAAAAAAGCTTCCTCGTAAATGCGTTGGACGGACGCGGCCAGATCCTTGTGAAATCCCTCGACAGGGCTATCGGGCTTGCGCGCCGGACCAAAAAGCTTCTCCATTTTGGAAGAATAGACGATGCCCAGTGTCGGGGAACCACCCTCCCACACCATGGGCACGCCTTCGGAGTGATGGAGAAAATAATCCAGGTTCAGCTCATAGCCGCCAAGGGACTTGAGCTTCATGATCTCACGAAGCTTTTCCAACTCCGTCGGCCGGCCGTAGCCGGCCAATCCCATCAGCTTGTATTCATCTCCGTAATTTGGAAAACCCAAATACTGGGTCATCGCCAGGTAAAATAATCCGAGCGAGTGCGGGAAATAAACCTGATCCATAAGCTTGATCTTGTTTTTCTCACCCTTCCCCCACATCCCGCTCGAAAAATCCCCGAAGCCGTCCAGAGAGACCAAGGCCGCGTTCTCGAACCCAGACGCAAAAAACGCGCTGGCCAAATGAGCGCGGTGATGCTCGACATGGTGGATGTCGGCCTTCAAGTCCGCAAACACGTCCGAGATATTTTTGACCCGCATGGAATTTTTCAGGCGGTCGGTCACCTGAGCGAGGTTAGGCCTTTTAGAAAAAACGAACAGCGCTTTTTTCATGAGATTCGCGCTCGGGTCCCGGTTCACGGCGATGTGGTCAATATCCGTCAAAGCTAATCCTTGAGACTCGAGGCAATAACGGATGGCCTCCGCGGGGAAGCCTGCCCAGTGTTTGACGCGGCGAAAACGTTCCTCTTCAGCGGCTGCCACCAGCCGGCCGTCAACGACCAGGCAGGCGGCGGAATCTCCGTGGTAAGCGTTGAGGCCTAAAATCTTCACTCATACCCCCCAAAAAGTTTCCTAAGATCACGGCTGACCAGATACCAGGACAAGATCGCCTCGGCCAGAGCCCTTTGAAATGAATAATAGACCCCCCGCCACCCATCCCAAAGAAGGCCTTTGACCGCGACACAGTAAAAAAATACCGCGAACGGCGCCATGAACCGCAGCTTCCGCACCCGGTCCGCGAAATTCAGTTCTTTGAACTTTGTCCTCAGGATAGAATCGCACTCGAGCCGTTGATAGGATTTCTGCGACTCGAACCAGCGGCCAAAGCTTTTCCTATCGTCGTGAAGGATCACGGAATCCAAACGGTGTTTCTCTCCGACCGACACGACGCGCTGTGTGTGGCCCTCCTGGACATACCGAGCTTGGGCCCGGCGAAAAAGGACGGTGACCGGAGGATAAATGGAAGAACGCAGCGGTTTGCCGAAAACACAATAGCGAAAACGCGCCTCATAACCGGAGACGCGCGACGGAGGGTTCAGGGTTTCAAGCTCCCGGATAAATCCGTCCGTCAGCACGTAATCGGCGTCGAGGGCAAGCACCCACTCGGAATCGATGCCCGTCTCGCGCAGCGCAAAATTCCACTGATGGGCATGGGTGTCGAACCTTCTTTGAAAAACCTTCACTTGTGGAAAGCGCCCCGCCCGCGCAAGCGTGTCGTCCCCGCTGAAACTATCCACTAAAACAACGCGTTTGGCCCACCCCAGTTTCCCCAAGGTCCGCTCAATATTGGGCGCCTCGTTCAAGGTCAAGACGATCACCGAAATTTGGTCAAGCAAAGGACATTTCCTCAGCTTTTCTTAAGGACGGATCTGTAAACATCGGCCATCTGGAGCGCCACCCGTTCCCACGTGAACTTTTCACGGACAACCCGGCGGCCCGCTTCGCCCATCCTATCCCGGCTTTTCGGGTCGCCGATCAATTGATTCAAAGCCCAGGCCAATTTCTCGGGGTCGCCCGCTGCCACTAAACCCGCTCCGGAAGTTCTCACCACGTCCGCGACTCCTACCTCGGGCGTCACGACGACTGGACATCCCGCCGCCATGGCTTCCAGTGCCACATTCCCAAAATTTTCTGAATAGGACGGCAGCGCCAGGAGAGCGGCTCTCTTTAAAAGCGCCTCCTTATCCTCTCCGTAAAGAGGTCCCGTGAATACCACCCGATCAAACACTCCGGCGTTCCCGGCTATTTTCTCCAAGCGCGGCTCGAAACCCTCCTCATCGTTCCCCACCACGACCAAAGAAGCTTTGGGAACGTGGGAAAGCGCCCGGATCAGGCGATCCAAACCCTTTTTCCAGTTGATCCGCCCGATAAAAAGGATAAAAGGACGACCGGCCAGCGCGCTCTCCAACTTCGCGGGCCATGACGGTAAACCCGGGAGGGAAAGATCAACGCCGTTCGGGACGACATGCACGGGAGGCCATTTGAATCTAAATTTACGGAGATCGCCGGCCTCCAGGTCCGAGGTGGCATGAATGGCCGAAGCCCGTTCCATAGACCGTTTTTCTTTCCACTCGATCCATAATGATTTCACCAACCAACTTTTACGGGCCAGTAATTCTTTCACCATCATCCCGCGGGGAGCCAAAAGATAAGGCACACCTTTCCTGTGAGCCACCCCCGCCGCCATACTGGTCGGCCACCGGAATACGGAATGAATATGCAAAAGGTCAAAAGAACTGATCTCTCTTTTCAACGCATCCTCCATCGGCGGCGACCAATAGAGGGATCTCAGCCGCTCCGACGGGAAATACCGCACTACCACCCCATCCTGGACCACCGGTTCAGTCACGG
>JACPXO010000059.1 GCA_016196505.1 Candidatus Omnitrophota bacterium | reverse complement strand
TCATAGGCCTTTTCGCCGTAGATCATGAAGATCAAGGTGCCGCCCAATAACCCCAGGCCGTCCGTCAACATTCCCGTGATCGTCCCGGTGCGGTAGGCGATCTTGAGGGCTTGGCTGAAACTCCCGCGGTTGGCCGCCGCCGCCACACGGACGTTGCCGCGTACCGCGAGGTTCATCCCCACAAAACCTACCGACGCGGAGAAAATGGATCCCATCAAAAACGCGCAGGCGCGGCCTATCGCAATATGCTGTTCGCCGGCCGTAAAATAAAGCACACCCGTGAGGATCAAAATAAGGAATAAAATGGTCCTGAGCTGGCGGAAAAGATAGGCGTTAGACCCGACCCGGATCGATTGGCTGATGCGCTGCATCTCCGCTGTCCCTTTATCTTCGCGCAGCACTTGACCCATTAAAAAAGCAGCGTATACCAAACCGGCGACGGCGGTGCCAAGCACCGCCCATAGCGCTATAACTTCTCCTGCGGAAAAATGCGAAGAACCTAACATTCAACCTCCCAAAAATTTCATGCGTGTTTGTGATCAGTCATTTAATAGGACGGATAAAACGGGTGTATTCTATTACACCTTCGCGGATTTTGCAACGAAGCCGAGAGCCCGACCTAAGCGACCGCTTTTTCAACGGCCTGGAGAAGCTCCTCGGGCTTAAAGGGTTTTTTGACGTAGGCGGTGGCGCCCAGCTGATAGGCCTTTTGAATATCCTCCTCCGCCGACAGCGAAGAAACGATCACCACCGGAATGTTGCTCGTGTGAGGCCGTTTTTTAAACGCGTCACAGAACCAAAATCCCGACAAGGTCGGCATCCGGATATCGAGCAAAATGAGGTCCAGTACTTCCTTATTGGATTTTTCGATGGCGTCCAACCCGCTGTGAGCGAGGAACACCTCGTAGTCTTTTTCCTCGAGGATGGCTTGAACCATCATCGTCATTTCCACATCGTCGTCAACCACCAAGATCTTCTTCGGCATAGCGGCCACCCCTTATTTAAGAATGTTTCGGCAACTTTACGATGAACGTCGCCCCTTGTCCCTCATGGCTTCTGGCAATGATCTCACCCCCGTGACGCTTCACGATCCTTTGACAGATGGCCAGCCCCACGCCGCTCCCCTCATACTCGCTCCGGGGATGCAGGCGTTCAAAGGGTTTAAAGATCTTCTCCGAACAGGATTCGTCGAAACCGATCCCGCTGTCTTCCACCGCCACTTCCACAAAACCGTTTTCCGAGGCGGCTTCCGTCCTGATCTTCACCCGGACCGGCTCGGATTTTTTCCGGAACTTGATCGCGTTGGAGATCAAGTTTTGGAAAAGCTGTCTTATCTGCAGCCGGTCAACGTTCACCGTAGGCAGCGGACCCACTTCTACGGTTGCGGCTGATTCGGCGACGCGCACCTCAAGGTCCGAGAGCACCTCGCGCACAACGTCGTTCAGATCGACGGTGCTCGTGGGTGTCTCCGTTTGCGTGACAACCCTGGAAAACCTGAGCAGATCCTCGATCAGCCGGCTCATCCGGAACGCCGCCGCTTGAATGCGTTCCACGTAATCGCACCCTTTTTCGTTAAGAAGCGCTCCGCACTGTTTTTTAAGCAGCGCCCCGAAACCGATCATCTTTTGAAGCGGCTCCTGCAGGTCATGGGACGCCACGTAGGCGAAAAGCTCGAGCTGTTCACGCTCGGCGTTGGACCGGGCCAATTGGGCGGTGGTCTCGCTCAGCGCCCCTTGGGTCCGCCTCAAGGCCGTCGTGTCTACGGCGATCCAGACGACCCCCGCCGGCGACTGGTCGGGGTTCCTGACCACCGACCCAAAAATGCTCACCTCAAGGACACGGCCTCCTTTCGTGCGCCACTGCATCGCGGAATTCTTGAGCGGCGCCTCGGATAGATCCTGGTAACGGTAAACATATTTCGGGTTGAGCGGCAAAGGAACGATGGAAGTAATGGGTTTACCGATAAGTTCCGACTCCTCGTAACCCAGGAGGCGGCAGGCCGGCTGGTTCACCACGCGAATATTTCTCTCCAGGTCCTCCACAAAAAGAGCGTTGGGCATGGTATTCAAGACGGAGGTGGCGGCAAAAGCCGGTGTCAGGTCGATCAGGTGATAACGTAAAACGACGATCGCGACAATGGTCAAAAAAACCAGGATCAAAAGAAATCCGAACGGATAAACGGGAAAACCGAATTTGGCGGCGTAATCCACGGAACCGAGATACGCGATCACAAAAGACAACATGAGCCATCCGATCCTCTTTTTCCGGACAGGCGTCTCGGCTTTGCGGTACTCGATCCAGTACTGCTGGAAATTCCCTATCATTACGGTAAAGAAAAAAAGGAGGAATGGGATCCCAAGCCAGCCGCACTTCGGGTAATATCCCCACGGGTAGCGGAACAGTCCTTCCACCAAATAATTTGAACTGACAGCCAAAAGGGCGAATAACGCGGATATCTCCCAATTCAAACGGATGAGTTTCTGAAACCCCCGGTCCGAGTGAAGCGCTATCGTCGTGAAGTGATAGAGCGCCGACCCGATAAAAGGAACCCCGAGGTACGCGGCTTTGGCCCACCAAAACGCGACGCGCGACTCGACGGCCGAATA
>JACPXO010000050.1 GCA_016196505.1 Candidatus Omnitrophota bacterium | reverse complement strand
TCGCCGGGCACCGCCTCAAGATCCGGCAAAAACCCTTTTTCTTCGCTCAAAGGGAGGTCATAAACCTCGCCGCCGGCGAACTGGGTCCCACTGCGATAAGGCGGGTAGCAGGGGTCCGGCACGAGAGCGACATCCCCCGGGTTGATGAACGCCAGAGGAAAATGGGCGATGCCTTCCTTGGACCCGATGAGCGGCAGCACCTCGGTGTCCGGATCGAAAACCGTCCCAAAGCGCGTCTGGGCCCACTCGGCGATCGCGCGTCTGAAAACGGCGTTCCCGCGGTCAAGCGGATAATGATGCGTGCCGTCGCTCTGGATATGTTTCGTCATGGAGCGGATCACAAGATCGGGGGTGGAAAAATCGGGATCCCCCACCCCAAAGTCGATCACGTGCACTCCCGCTTCGATTGCCCGGCGTTTGGCCCGGTCGATCTCCACAAAGAGGTACGGAGGCAGCGCTTTTAAACGTTCGGATTCTTTGAAAACGAAACTCATACTTTCCTTAGGATCGATTATTTGCCTACTGACCTTTGCGTAAGTAATAGGAACTTTTGGAAGTGCCGAATTTGACCGTATGCAAGGCGCGACGACGAGGCATAGTCGTGACTATGCCGAGGAGGAGCAACGCAGTCAGACGGCCAAATTCGGCCTTCCCCGGAGGGGCTGGACGATTTTGGACTGCGACCGCGTCGCTCGTCCTTGACGTAGTCCAGAGACTACGTCGGCGTCCTCGCTCCTTGTCTCGTTCCAAAATCGTCACAGCCAAAACTCCTATTACTTACGCAAAGGTCAGTAAAACGTCCAGCATCGTAAACAGGCCTGTTTTTCTTTTGGAAAGAAAATGCGCCGCCGACAAAGCACCCCGGGCAAAAGCGTCGCGCGACTGGGCTTTGTGCGTGAACTCGATCGTCTCTCCCGGACCGCTGAAAAGTACCGTGTGCTCCCCGACGATCTCGCCGGCGCGGATCACGTGAATGCCGATCTCGCGGTCCGGGCGTTCGCCCGTGAGGCCTTTGCGGCCGTATTTGGCGGTCTTGTCCAGATCCCAACCTTTGGTCTGGGCGATCACCTCGGCAAGTTTTTTGGCGGTGCCGCTCGGCGCGTCCTTTTTTAACCGGTGATGCGCCTCGACGATCTCGATATCATAGCCGGCTTTCAATTGAGTGGCGGCGAGCTTGGCCACTTGAAAAAGAAAGTTGGCGCCCAAGCTCATGTTGGGCGAATAAAGGATCGCTGTTTTTTTTGAGCCGCGGCGGATCTCCTCCTCGGTGTCCGGATCAACGCCAGTGGTGCCTATCACCATGCGGGCGCCGGCCTTGAGGGCCGCCTCAAGGCAAGTGCGCGTCCCCGCGGGGCTGGAAAAATCGATCACGACGTCGCAGGACCTTAAACGCTCGGCCGAGACGACGCTGAGTTTTATTTTCATTTTCTCCGACATCCCCAAAGCGTCGCCGAGGTCCTGCCCCAGAAAACGGCACGGGTCGTTCTCAAACGCTGCCAACACTTTAAAGTCGGGAGAAGCCATCGCTAAATTTAAAATACGGCTGCCCATACGCCCCAAAGCCCCGTTCACGGCCAGTCGGATCATGACACGCCTCCCCGGGGCTTAAGCCCATACGCCTTGAGCGCCGCGATCAAGGCCTTTTCATGGTCGGCCGACAGAGGGGAAAGCGGCAAACGAAGTTCGTCACTGCAAAGCCCAAGCAGCTTCATCGCCCGTTTCACCGGAATGGGGTTGGTCTCAATGAACATCGCCCGACAGAGCGGAAACAATTTCATGTGAAGGTTCCTCGCCTTCTGCAGATTGCCGGCGAAAAAAGCGTCGACCATGGCCGAGACGTCGCCGGGCAAAACGTTCGCGATCACGGAGATGACCCCTTTGGCGCCGAGAGCCAAAAGCGGCAGGGTCAGCGAATCGTCCCCGCTCAGCACCGTGATGTCGCATAACGATAAAATGTGCGAGGCCTGGTCCATGTTGCCCGTCGCCTCCTTGATGCCGACGATGTTCGGGATCTTTGAAAGCCGCGCCACCGTTTCCGGCAGAAGCGTCGTCCCGGTCCGGCTCGGAACGTTATAAAGCATAATGGGAATATCCACTTTTTTGGCCACGGTCTCGTAATGGCGGAAAAGGCCTTCCTGCGTGGGACGGTTGTAATACGGGGTCACCATCAGCGCCCCATCGGCACCGGATCTTTTGGCGAATTTCGTCAAAGAGATCGCCTCTTCGGTGCTGTTGGACCCTGTCCCCGCGATGACCGGGACTTCATGATGAGCGGCCTCTACCGCGATCTCGATCACGCGCTCATGTTCTTTATGAGACAGCGTCGGCGATTCACCGGTGGTCCCGACGGGGACTATCCCGTCCGTGCCCGCCTGGATATGATGACGGACGAGCTTCGCCAGCGTTTTTTCATCCACTTTGCCGTTCTTGAACGGCGTTACTAAAGCCACGAGTGAGCCATGGAATTTCACCCCGCCACCTCCTTAGAAAGCGATCCTTCCCTCAAAACACGTTTTAACGGGTCCCTCAAGATAAACCTCGCGGAACCCGGCGTCAGTCTTCGTAAAATAAACCTTGAGCGTTTCGCCGCTGGCCGTATGGACCCGAACCGGCGATCTCAAATCTTTCAGAGCGGCGGCGACGAGCGCCGAAGCGGTCGATCCTGTGCCGCAAGACAAGGTCTCGCCCTCGACGCCTCTCTCGTAAGTCCTTACCTCGATCTCCCGGCCCTGTCCCAGGGACACAAAGTCAACGTTCGTACCGCGTGGTTTGAAAAAACGATGGGTACGGATCTGACGCCCCAGGGTTTCCACATCGCATCGGCCCACGGCCCCGACCACCAAAACAGCGTGAGGCACGCCCGTGTCAATAAAACTCAAGTTCCGCGGATGGCCCTCGACCGATACCCGCAGATTCAACCGCAGGCCCTTGGGGTCAGGGAGCTTCGCCCTGACCACGTTCCCGCGCACCTCGGCTTTGATCTCGCCGGCCGGTGTTTCGATCGTCACGCGCGAGCCGCGTCCGCTCAGGCCTTTTCTAACGGCAAAATGCGCCAGGCACCGGACGCCGTTGCCGCACATCTCGGCTTCACTGCCGTCAGGATTGAATATCCGCATACGCGCGTCGGATCTTTTGGAACGCTCAAGCCACAGAACGCCGTCAGCGCCGATGCCGGATTTTCTGTCGCACAATTTTTTTGACCAGGCGTCCGGACGGCCTTTCCAGGAACGCGCACGGTTGTCCAAGACGACAAAGTCATTGCCCGCGGCGACCATTTTTGTAAACAGCCCCTTGCCGTTCAAATTAGATCACCTCTGACACGATCTTCTCGTTGCGGATCAAGTCCCTGAAAGATTCGCGGCGGCGGGCCGTAAAAAACCGCTTGCCTTTCACCACCACCTCGGGGATGCGCAATCTTGAGTTGTAGTTGCTCGACATCACAAAGCCATACGCGCCGCAGGACATCACCGCCAAAAGATCGCCCACGCCGACGACGGGCAGCGTCCTGTCCTTGGCGAGGAAATCCCCACTTTCGCAGATCGGCCCGACCACATCGACCGAATGGCGCCGGGACTTGCCTCTTACCTTCCACACCGGCAGGATTTCGTGATGAGCGCCGTAAAAAGCCGGGCGGATCAAGTCGTTCATGCCCGCGTCGACGATCAAAAAAGATTTCGAGTCCGAAGACTTTTCGTACAGCACGCGCGTGACCAGGATCCCGCTGTTGCCGGAGATGAACCTCCCGGGTTCCAAAATGATCCTAAGCCCGTGCTTTAGATCATGGTCTTTAAATAAAGGCAGGATCGCGGCCGCGAACTCCTTGGCCGTTTGCGGTTTTTCCTTGGAATAAATGATCCCCAGCCCCCCGCCTATGTTGAAATACTCCACCGGATTTCCGCCGAAGCGCACGCTGTCCACAAATTTCAACACTCGTTTGATGGCTTTCACAAAAGGCCTGGCGTCGGTGATCTGCGACCCGATGTGGATATGCACGCCGGCGAACCTCAAAAAAGGGTAACGGTAAGATTCCATGAAAAGCTTGTACGCGGTTTCCAGACTCAGCCCGAACTTGTTCTCCCGCGACCCCGTTGTGATGTAGTGATGCGTGTGCGGCTGAACATCGGGGTTGAGACGGATCGCCACCTTCTGCGTTTTTTTCAAACGGCAGGCCACGGCGTTGATGACGTCCAATTCCTGCACGGACTCCACGTTGAACATCAAGATCCTGGCGCGGATCGCCGCCTCGATCTCCGCTTCGGATTTTCCGACGGAGGCAAAAACGACCTTTTGAGGGTCCACCCCCACCTTTTTCGCCCTGAAAAGCTCCCCGCCGGAAACGATATCGAGGCCCGCCCCGTGCTTCACCAACGCCTTCAACACCGTAAGGTTGGAATTGGCCTTCACGGAAAAACAGATCAAGGGGTTCGCGGCCTTGAATGCCTCTTTCAGCTTCAAGTAATGATCCAAAAAGGTGCCGATGCTGTAGAGATAGAACGGGGTGCCGACCTTTTTGGCGATGGCCGATAAGGGGACGTCTTCGCAGGTAAGTTCGCGTCCCCGGTACTCAAAGCGGTGCATGGTTAGTTTTTCAACCTTTTTTTCCAGTCCGCGATCTGCGTTCTGATCCGCGACGGATGAGTGCTGCCGAGCGTCTTTTTCAAACGGACGGAGTGCTCCGCGTTCAGATGATCGTAGAAACCCCCGTCCAGTTTGGGCGCGAGCGCCCTCAAAAGATCGAGGCCGATCTTAGACATCGGGAGCTTCCGCTCCTCCGCGAAACGCACGAGCCGCCCCGCCTGCTCGTGCGCGGCTTGAAAAGCCACGCCTTTTTTCACCAGGTAATCCGCTACGTCGGTCGCATAAAGACTCTCGTCCGCCGTGAGCGCCGCCGCTCTCTCCTTGTTGATCTTGAGCGTCAAGAAAACGCGGCTCAAGATCAGAAGGATCTCTTCGGCCGTCTCAAGGGATTCAAATAAGAATTTCTTGTCCCACTGTAGATCCCGGTTATAGGAGGTCGGGAGGCCTTTCAAGGTCACGAGAAATCCGCTGAGGTTCCCCGAAAAAACTCCGGAGGCCCCGCGGGTCAGTTCCAAAAAGTCAGCGTTCTTTTTCTGGGGCATCATCGAGCTTCCCGTGCAGAACGCCTGGTCAAGTTCCACGAGAGCGAACCCTTGAGTCTGGCCGATCATCAGGTCCTCGGCGATCCTCGAGAGATGCGTCCCGAGCACGGCGCATGACGACAAGAGGTTCAGAACAAAATCCCTGTCGCCCGAGACATCGTAGCTGTTGCGGGTGACCTGCGACAGACCCAGCTCCCGCGCGAGCGCTTTTTGGTCCAGATCGAACGTCACGCCCGCCAAGGCGCCGCTCCCCAAAACACACACGTCGCACAGGTCTTGCGCCATCTGAAAACGGAACTTTGCCCGTTCGAGCATCTCGACATAAGCCAGGTAAATATGCGCCTGGGAAACCACCTGGGCATTTTGCAGATGCGTCATGCCGGGCACCAAAACTTCCCGGCAGGTCTCGGCCTTCCGGACGATGCTCTTTTGGAGTTCCTGTATGAGCCGAATAAGCCGGGCCGCCTGAGTTTTGCCGTAAAGCCGCGAGCTTTGGCTCACCAGATCGTTTCGGGACCTGGCCGTGTGAAGTTTATCCGCAAGCGGGCCTGTCAGGCGCCGCAAGGCGCTATGAACCGCCGAGTGGATATCCTCCGCCCCTGCGTCCAGCGCCAGGGTCTCGGAACGATACTTTTTTTCCAGGAGACGGATCGCCGAAAGAAGCCGGGCCGTTTCCGCGGTGGTGAGGACGCCACACTTTTTCAAAGCCCTCGCGTGCGCCGCGTCTATCGCCAGATCGTAAGGCAATAAACGCCGGTCCCACCGGAATGAGGCCGAAAAGCTCTCGAAATCCGGATCTGTTTTTTTCTTGAATCTTCCACCCCAGAGTTTGTTTGTCATAAATCAATCCTTGTCAATGACTCTTTGAGTCACTTTTTGTAAGGCAGCGCCCAAAGGTCGATAAAACCTTTGGCTAAGCGCTGGTCGAATTTATCCTTTTTGCTGTACGTCGCCAAGCTCTCCCGGTACAAGGAATGGGGCGATCGTCTGCCGACCACTTGAGCGGAATACTTCCTCAGCTTCAGCCGCACGGCACCCGTGACTTTTTCCTGGGTTGAACCGATAAAAGCATCCAGGGCTTTCTTTAGCGGCGTGAACCAAAGTCCGTAGTACACGAGCTCCGCGTATTTGAGCGCGAGCGTTTCTTTGAAATGAAAAAGTTCCCGGTCAAGCACGAGACTCTCCAGGTCGCGGTGCGCCTGCAAAAGCAGGGTCGCGGCCGGCGCCTCATAGGTCTCTCTGGATTTGATCCCCACCAAACGATTTTCGACCATGTCCACGCGGCCGATCCCGTAGAGCGATCCCACGGCGTTCAATTCCGCGATGAGCTTGAGCGCGTCCATTTTCCGCCCGTTCAGACCCACGGGCACCCCCCGGACGAAATCAAGGGTGATCAGTTTTTCTTTTAAGTTCTTTTTCTCGGCGCCTCGGGTCCATTGAAAAGAATCCGCGCCGGGTTCGACGTCCGGGTCCTCAAGCGCTCCCGCCTCCACGCTGACCCCCCAAATGTTCTTGTCGATGGAATAAGGGCTTTTTTGGGTCACATCAATGGGGATCCCGTTCCGCTCCGCGTAAAGGATCTCTTCTTCGCGGGACTTGAATTCCCACTCACGGACCGGGGCCAGGATCTCGAGTTTTCCGTCCAAGGCCTGGATCGTCACCTCAAAACGCACCTGATCGTTGCCTTTGCCGGTGCACCCGTGCGCTACGGCGGTCGCGTGTTCGGCGTGCGCCACGGCGACCTGCTCGGCGGCGATCAAAGGCCTCGAAAGCGCGGTCGCCAGCGTGTACCGTCCCTCGTACACCGCTCCGGCTTTGAGCGCCGGCCAAAGATAATCCACGGCGAATTTTTTCTTGAGATCACGGACCACGACCTTGGCCGCCCCCGCGACCTTCGCCCGATGGATGGCTGCGGTCGTGGTTTTTTCCTGCCCGACATCCGCCATGTAGGCGATGACTTCGTAGCCCTTGTCCCTCAACCAGCGGATCGCGACGGAAGTGTCTAAACCGCCGGAGTAAGCCAGCACCACCTTTTTCATGGATCCCTCTTTTCTAGGCCATAGCGTATAGGCGTGAGGAAACAGGTTTTCTTACACCTGTCGCCTCTCCCCTATCCGCTAGAAAATTATTTTTTTCTTTTTTTCGTTAACAACAAAACCAGCAACGCTTTTTGCGTGTGCAACCGGTTTTCCGCCTGATCGAAGATCACCGACCTCGGGTGCTCGATGACCTCTTCGGTGATCTCTTCGCCGCGATGCGCCGGCAGGCAATGCATGATGATCGAGTCCTTCGGCGCCTTGTTCACGATCGCGCTATTTACCTGAAACGGCTGAAAATCCCGGATCCGTTGGTCCCGCTGTTTCTCCTGACCCATGCTCACCCACACGTCGGTGTAGATCGCGTGCGCGTTTTTAATGGCCGTGAACGGGTTGTTGGAGAGCGTGACCTTCGAGCCGCTCTCTTTGGAGATCAGCTTGATATCGCGCAGGATCTCCTCGCCGGGTTCATAGCCCCTCGGTGTCGCGATCGCCAGATTGAACCCAAGTTTAGCGGCGCCGTAAAGCAGCGAATTCAGCACGTTGTTGCCGTCTCCGATGTAGGCGATATTGACCCGGTCTACCCCTTTGAATTTCTCGCGGATCGTAAAAAGATCGGCGAGGGTCTGGCAGGGATGAAAGCGGTCGCTCAAGCCGTTGATCACCGGCACCTCCGCATATCGGGCGAACTCCTCGACGTCGGAATGATGATAGGTCCTCGTGACCACCCCATCGCAGTAGCGCGCCAAAACGCGCGCCACGTCCTTGATCGACTCGCGCTCGCCGAGCGGAAGCTCCTGAGGGTCCATGTAAACGGACTCGCCCCCGAGCTCGCTCACCCCGATCTCGAACGACACCCGCGTGCGTATCGACGGTTTCTGAAAAAGAAGCACGAGGGACTTGCCCTTCAGCTTCCCGTAAAAGGCCTGCGGGTCCCTTTTCATTTTTTCAGCCAGTTTGAAAAGGATCTCGAGATCCTGCGCCTCGACCTCTCTTAAACTCAGGAAATCCTTGAATTGGAACGGCGCCCCCTTGGGCTTCCTGCGGACGGCGGACGACGGACGACGGGCGGCCCTCCGGGAAGTTTTCTTTCGTTTGGGCTGGCGCCTCTTTGGCTGTTTCGATTTTTTCATACCTCTTTAGCTCCCTTCTTTAGACAAACGTCTCTCGGCCTCGGCAAGAAAAACCTTGTCCAAGATCTCGGCCGCGCGATCGATCTCTTTTTCTTTGACCACGAGCGGCGGCATGAGCCGCAGCACGTTCCCCTGAGTGCAATTGATGAGAAGTTTCCGTTTCAGGCATTCTTCGTAAATACCCTTTCCTTCGACGGCCAATTCCATGCCGGCCATCAAAGCCATGCCGCGGACCTCTTTGATCATCGAATGTTTCTTCTTCAATTCGTTGAGCCGCTTAAAAAGATGCGCCCCCGAGATCACGGTCTGGGTCAACAATTTTTCCTTGTCAATGGCCTCGAAAACCGCCAGACCCGCCGCACAAGCCATGGGATTGCCTCCGAAGGTGGTCGCGTGCGTGCCCGGCGACAAAGCGTCGGCAATCTCCTTCTGGGCCACCATCGCGCCGATAGGAAAGCCGCCGCCGAGAGACTTGGCCAGCGTCATGATATCCGGCTCGATGCCGTAATTCTTGAAGCAAAACATCCGGCCGGTGCGTCCCATGCCCGTTTGCACCTCGTCGAAGATCAAGTAGATCTTCCGATCATGGCAGAAGCGCCTGATCCGGGCCAACACGTCCGCGTCCAT
>JACPXO010000035.1 GCA_016196505.1 Candidatus Omnitrophota bacterium | reverse complement strand
GTTCCACTTTTCTTTTTTTCCGGCAGCACGGAGATCACGATGAGTTCCTGCCGCCTGAGTGTTACGACCGCGGCCCGTTCATCCAGCGCCTCGAGCACCCCGGTCACCGCGCGGCCGGCCTTGTCCTTGGCCGTATATTTAAAATTAGGCATTTATTCGTCCTCCGACGTCACGCGGATCACTTCATCCAGGGTGGTGAGCCCCAGGCAAAATTTCTTGAGCGCATCGTCTCTCAAGCTCACCATCCCCGCTTTAAGGGCGTAATCCTTGATCTCAAAAGAGGACGCGCGCTTGACGATGAGGTCGCGGATCGTGTCATCGATCCATATCGTCTCCAGTATCCCCAGTCGGCCATAATAGCCGGTTTTATTGCATTTGTCACAACCCTTCCCTTTATAGAAGTCGCGCTTGCCGACCTGAGACGCGATCTTTTCGATGGCAACGTTCATACGTTGAAAAACTTCCTTGGGGATCTCCACTTTTTCCTTGCAGTCCGGGCAGATCGTGCGGCACAGCCGCTGGGCCGCGACGAGGATCACGCTTGAGGCGATGAGAAACGGCTCAATGCCCATGTCCACGAGACGCGTCATGGCGCCCGCGGCGTCGTTTGTATGAAGCGTGCTCAAAACCAACTGTCCCGTGAGCGACGCCTTGATGGCGATGTCGGCGGTCTCGGAATCACGGATCTCCCCCACCATGACGATATCGGGGCTTTGCCTCAAGATCGCCCGGAGGCCGTTGGCGAAATCAAGGCCTATTTCGGGTTTGGTCTGGATCTGCGTGATGCCCGCGACCTGGTACTCGATCGGGTCCTCGATCGTGATGATATTTTTCTCAGGGGTGTTCAATTGATTCAAGATCGAATAAAGCGTAGTGGACTTTCCGCTCCCCGTCGGGCCCGTGATGAGGATCATCCCAAAGGGTTTGACGACGGCGCTCTTGAACATCTCGAGACTCTCGGGCAGAAATCCCAGATGGTCCAGCCCCACGGTCAAAGCGCCTTTATCCAGAATTCGCATCACCACCTTGTTACCGAAATGCACCGGCAGGATAGACACCCTCAGGTCCACTTCGCGGTCGCGCACGCGGATCTTGAAACGCCCGTCCTGAGGAAGGCGGTTTTCGGTGATGTCGAGGCGCGACAAGATCTTGATACGCGTCAGAATGGCGTTTTGATTTTTCTTGGGGATGGGTTCGGCCTCCTCCAGATTTCCGTCGATCCGGTAACGCACACGCACGGTGTTTTCAAAGGGTTCGATATGAACGTCGCTGGCTCGGCGTTTCAAGGCCTCGTTCAAAATACCGTCCACGAGTTTCACGATCGGCGCGGCGGAAATATCCCCCAGGACGTAGGCGAAGTCGCCTTCAGTCTCCTTTTTCGCGCCGGTGGGCATCGTCATTCCCTTCAATCCGGGGCTCGAGACGACCTTCGGCTCGGACCGGTAGATACGTTGCAGCGTTTCCTCGATCTCTTTTTCGCCGCTGATCACGCAGTCGAGCGTCATTTTTTTAAAAAGCGCCTCCCCCTCAAGCGCGAGGATATTGAAAGGGTCAGCCATCGCAAGCGTCAACGTGTCCCCGACTTTCGAAAGCGCGATGATCGAATGTTTCCGGGCTTCTTTCTCGGGGATACTCCGCGCAATAAAGGGATTGATCTTCCTTTCGGCGAGACTGACGAGAGGCATTTTGAGCTCCACGTTCAGAAGCGACAGGATCTCCTTTTCGCTCAAGAGGCCCATACGGACAAAAACATCCCTCAGGCGGCCTTTGGGTTCTTTGGCATAAAGGTTCAGGGCTTTCAAGATATCGGCGTCGCTGATATGCTTGGTTTCTTTTAAAACTTCCCGGATCTTTTCGCCTAAGCTTTTCATTTTTCCGTGTCCTGATCTTTGACGGTCACGCGCATCACTTCTTCGGGAGAGGTGACCCCTTTCAACACCTTCGCGATCCCGTCCTCGCGGAGCGATCTCATGCCGGCTTTGCGCGCGGCGGTTTTGAGCTGATATTCCTGCGCGCCTTTCAAAATGAGCCCTTTCACCTCGGGCGTCAAGCGCATGGCCTCGATCAAAACAGCCCGTCCGGCATACCCTTTTTTCAAACAATGCTCACAGCCGCGCCCGCGGTAAAACAGCGGCTTTTGCCCTTTGAGCATTTTATCCGTCACCCCCATTTGATGAAGCAGTTCTTTCGCGGGTTCGTAACTTTCCTTGCAGTGGCCGCAGACACGCCGGACAAGCCGCTGAGATCCTGCCATCAGCAGACTCGAAGTCACCAAAAATGGCTCTACCCCCATGTTGAGAAGCCGGGTCACGGCGCCCGCGGCCGTCGTCGAATGAAGCGTGGTCAAGACCAAGTGGCCCGTGAGGGCCGCCTTGATCGCCACGTCCCCGGTTTCGGCGTCGCGCATCTCTCCCACCATGATGATATCGGGGTCCTGCCGCAAAATGGACCTCAAGGAGGAAGCGAAGGTCAGATTGATCTCCGACCGGATCGACACCTGATTGATCCCCTCGATCTGAAATTCCACTGGGTCTTCCACGGTCACGATATTTTTATCGGGCGTGTCGATCATTTTGAGAAGCGCGTAGAGCGTCGTCGTTTTCCCCGAACCGGTCGGCCCGCAGATAATGATCATGCCGTGCGGATGAAGCCCCGCTTTTTTCAGATCTTCCAACGGCTCCGGTTCCAGGCCCAACTCATCAAGATCTAAAATGCACTGGTTCTTATCCAGGACTCTCAGCACCACCTTTTCGCCGAAATAGGTGGGCAGAACGGAAACCCGGAAATCCACCTCCTTGCCTTCATGTTTGATCTTGAAGCGACCGTCCTGAGGAAGGCGGTGCTCGGCGATATCCAGGTTGGACATGACCTTGATCCTCGAAACCACCCCCGCGTGCATCTCACGGGAAGAAGTGGCGCCTTCCTGAAGCAGGCCATCGACGCGAAAACGCACCCTGAAATTTTTTTCCTGCGGCTCAATGAAAATATCGCTTGAGCGGAGCCGGAGCGACTCCGCCAGAATGGTATTGGTGAGTTTCACCACCGGTTCATTTTCGATGAGTCTTAAGGATTCTTCGAGCCCCGACTCCTCAAGAACCGGCTTCCCTTCCTTTTTACCGGCCGCGGACTTAGCGGCGGGAGCCCCCGGTTTCTCTTTGTAATAGAGCTCAAGAGTGTCGCGGATATCTTTCTCGTTGGCCAGCACCGGCCGGATCTCGTAGGACGTCATCCGGCGCACGTCATCAATGGCGATCAGATTCAAGGGATCCGCCATCGCCACCGTCAAAGTCTTCGCAAAAAGCGAGACCGGCATCAGGCAATAAAGCTGGGCGGTTTTTTTAGGGACGGCGTTGACGACCTCGGGAGGGATCTTATAACGGGTCAAATGGATGGCGGGTATTCCCAGATCGACGCTGATCACTTCAAGCAGATTATCGCGCGAAACGGTGCCGAGCCGGACGAGGATGTCGCTGAGCGATTCTTTTTTCTCCCGTTGGATCTTCAGCGCCTCGTCCAACTTCTCCCGGGTCAGGAGATTGTTGTCCAAAAGAAGCTGGCCTATGCGTTCCTTTAAGTTAGCCATGGTTCGTCACGCCTTGTAACAGCGCTCGATGGTCCTGGCGATATCGCTCATCGTGGAGACGAACACCTGGATCTTCAGGTGCGTCATGAGCTCCAAGTCCTCTATCGCCTCCTGGTTCAAAGGGTTCGACATCGCGACCGTCAGGACATTGCCCACGCGGTCCACGGCCATCACGGCGTACTGTTTGGCGACGTGCACGGGGATGGTTTTCATCACCTCAGGGTCGATCTGATAACCCCCGAGCGGGAGGTAAGGAAAACCGTACTGCGCCGTTAAGGCCTGCGCGATCGCCTCCTCCGTGGTGAACCCCAGATTGACCAGGATCTGGCCTAAAAGCCCGCCTTTTTCGCTTTGAACTTTAAGCGCCGCTTCCAAATTTTCCGGGGTGATCCACTTGCCCTCAATGAGCAACTCTCCCAATTTTTTCTGGATTAACTTTCTCATAAATTGCTTTGGGCTCCGCCGTTTTTCTCATCGGTCACTTGGCACCCAGAAGTCTCTCCAGTTCTTGCACGTCCGAAGAGCGGCCGATCGCGGATTCCTTGGCGATCACCTTATTTTTGACCAGTTCCGCCAGACTCATATTGAGCGTGCGCATCCCGTCTTTCTGCCCCATTTGAATAGACGAGTAGACCTGATGGGATTTCGACTCGCGGATGAGATTTCTAATGGCGGGCGTCACGATCAAGATCTCTTCCGCCAACGCCAGCCCCCCACCCACCCTTCCAACCAGTTGTTGGGAAATGATCGCCTGAAGCACGAAAGACACCTGCACCCGGACCTGTTGCTGCTGGTGGGACGGAAAAACGTCGATGATGCGGTTGATCGACTGCACCGCATCCGGCGTGTGTAGCGTCGCGAACACCAAGTGGCCCGTTTCAGCGACCGTGAGGGCGATCTCGATGGTCTCGAGATCCCGCATCTCACCGATGAGAATGACATCCGGGTCCTGTCTCAAGACATGCCTCAAGGCCTCGTTAAAAGAAAGCGTGTCGGACCCCACTTCCCGCTGGTTGATGATGGACTTCTTGTTCCTATAGATGAACTCAATGGGGTCCTCTATGGTGACGATATTGCAGGACTGGTGTTCGTTGATGTGATCGATCATCGTGGCGAGCGTCGTCGTTTTTCCGCTCCCGGTGGCGCCGGTCACCAGAATAAGGCCGCTGGGTTTGGACACCAGCCCCTCGGCGACCGCTTTGGGAAAACCGATCTGCTCAAAAGTCATGGGATCGAACGGCAGGGCGCGGATGGCCACCCCGAGACTCGAGCGCTGATAAAAAAGGTTCACGCGAAAACGTCCGAGGCCCGGAACACCGAAAGAATAATCCAGCTCCCTTTGTTTCTCAAAAAGCTTGAGCCGCTCCTCGGACAAGTGTTCCCTCAGCATTTGAAGCACTTGGTCGCGTGTGAACGGCACATCCGAAATGAACTGCAGTTCGCCGTCGAGTCGCATGGAGGGACACACCCCGTCACCGATATGCAGATCGGAGGCCTTTTTAGACACCACCAGTCTTAAGATCTCTTCCAAAGATTTGAATTTATCCATACGAACCTCCCTTTATCCTTTAAGCCTCACTCCGTAAATAGCCCTTAAGCGAACGCCTCGACCAGGGCGTCGCCTTTGGCCATGGCTATCTTGGCTCTGCGTTGGGCCTTGTTATAAAGTTCCGTTTCCGACACGCCGTCGAGCGGGTCTTCGCTCACCCCGGCGAACACCTTGTACCGGGTCTTGTCTTCCGGAACGACCTTGAGGAACACACCGTGGTCAATGTCCTTTTCGATCTTCTCCACCACCTCGATCGTTTTCTTTTTATTCCTATCGGGGAAAATGATCACGAATTCCTCTTGGGTGATGCGCGCCGCTTTGTCGAAATCGGAGAGATAGCGGTTAAAAACACCCGCGATCAGCTTTAAGACCTCCTCGGCCGCGCTTTGGCCGTAACGCGAGGCGTAGAGATCAAGGTTTTCCACGACAAAATAAGCGAACGAGCAGGGACACTGGTAATGGATGGCGCGCTGGATCTCCTCATTCAAACGATCCCGGATATACGAGGCATTGTGCAGGCCGGTCAGCTTGTCTTTGAGGGAAAGCTTCTCCACCTTTTCAAGGAGTTCCCTGGCGTTGCTCGAGATCGTTTTTAGACTCGAGGACAACTCCTCAAGCTCGTCACAGCCCTGAATATCCAACAGCACCGGCTCCTCCACCTTCCCCTCGGCTATCCTTTGGGCGGTGTGGGTCACCTCCTCGATCGGATGGACCAGGCCTCGCGTGACCAGATACCCTAAGTAGGACAAAGCCAGACTAAAGAGACTGACCCAAGAAATAGTCATGATATTCTCTGGATTGTCCTGAAAGGGGAATTTGACAAAGAGAGACGCGATATAGACGCCAACCAACACAGGAACCACGGACATCAGGCAAAAAGACACCAAAAGCTGGTATCTCGACCTCGTGGGCATAAAGGTAAATTTACCTAGGTTTGGCATAGTTATTTTTGTCCTTTCTTGATTAAAATAATATACTATATATTAAAATTAGTCAATAGTGATTAATTTGAGCCCTAGGAGTCTCTCTACCCACTATTTTGGCCCCTCCCGACACACTACCCTCCTCGCCCCGAGGGGGTCTTCTTTCAGCGAGACACGCGTCGACTGCCCCACCGAGGCAGTCTAGCTCGTGACTCGGCTCGCGGTTGCAAAGATAGTGTTCCGTGGCGCTCGCTCTCGTCAAGGTCTCGCTTGAAAGAAGACCCCCTCGTGGCTCGAAGGTCTGGTTTCTTGGGACTCTCATGAATAGCGGGTGGCTGGCATTCGAGGGGTGGCCGAGGCGGGATGCCTTCGCCCGCAGTCGAACGAAGTTACGACGAGGACGAAGGCGCCCGCCGAAGGACAGGACCCCGAGAATCCACTGTGAGGTGACTCGTGGGAGGGTGGATAGGAATTTGTCGGGGATCTAGAAGAGAGGCCTGTGCATCTTGATATTAAGCAGGAGGCCTATGGCGAGCATGGTGATGACGACTGAGGATCCGCCGTAACTGACGAGCGGGAGAGGCATTCCCACGACAGGCAAAAGCCCCATGGTCATGCCCAAGTTGACAAAAACCTGTGTCCATATGAGCATCGTGATCCCTCCGGCCAACTGCATGCCGAATCTATC
>JACPXO010000046.1 GCA_016196505.1 Candidatus Omnitrophota bacterium | reverse complement strand
TTTTCCACGCCCCGCATGGCCATACAAAGATGCAGGGCCTCGATGATCACCGCGACCCCTAAAGGGTTCAAGGCCTCTTTGAGACAATTGGCGATCTGCTGGGTCAATCGTTCCTGAACCTGGAGCCGCCGCGCGAACAACTCCACGATGCGCGGAATTTTGCTCAGGCCGATGATCTTGCCGTTGGGGATATAAGCGACGTGGCATTTGCCGTAAAAAGGCAGTAAATGATGCTCACATAAACTAAAAAGGTCGATGTCCTTCATTACCACCATCTCATCGTACTTTTCATCAAAGACCGCGTCATTTAAAACGGACCTGAGATCTTTTTTATAACCCTCGGTGAGATACCGGAGCGAGGCCTCGACGCGAACAGGGGTTTTCTTTAGTCCCTGGCGTTTGGGGTTCTCGCCGATGGCTACCAAAAGCTTTCGAGTTAAAAATTCAATGGAGGTCTTTTTCACTCTTCTGTGCCCCTTGTGAGGTAGGCCCATTATTATAAGGCGGGTTGGGTGGCTCTTTCAACATAAAAACCCCGCTACCCTGATTTTTGTCAGGACAGCGGGGTTTAACTCGTTCTTTTGACTTCAGTTACTTTGTGGACGTTTCAGATATCAACGGTTGCTTTTTTGGGATCCAGAAAGTCAACACGTTGATAGCGCCGGCCCCTAAGTGATGGATGGCCTTCCGCGCGCCAACCACACCGCCGACAGCCACACCGGCCACTTGCTCGCCCGTGTTTCTGCCTTTGGAGGCCTCGGTATGGACACTGTCCAGAACGCCGTGCCATCCGTCGCTCACATGCTTGCCTGTGTCGTTCAAATTGTCGGTGACATCATTGGTCAATGTCTCCGCGAGCACAGGAAGCGAAAAGGCGCAGACGAAAAACGCGACCATTGAAAAAGCGATTAATTTCTTCACGTGATCTCTACCTCCTTAAGTTAGATTAAACCACTTGTGGACGCAGTGTATCATACCCCTGATTTTCTTGCAAGTATTTTTTTCATTTATTGCCGAGTTCATATATTTCTATCCATTCTTAACTAATTTAGCGTAATGGCTATCTAAAATTAACAAATTGGAGGTCTACCCCGAAGTCCTTTTGCCTCAGGGAAGCGATCACCGCTTGCAGGTCGTCTATCTTGGGGGCCTGGACACGAATTTGGTCGCCCTGGATCTGCGGCTGAACTTTAAGCTTTAGCTCCCGGATGGTCTGAGCGATCTCCTTGGCTTTGTCCGATAACAGACCATTCTGAATGCGCACCACCTGTTTGACGGACCCCCCGACCATGCCCGTCTCTACCTTTTCAAACTGAAGCGCTTTCAGAGAAACATTCCGTTTGACACACTTGCCCTTCAAAAGGTCCGTAAGGGTCTTGAGACGAAACTCGTTTTCCGTTTTCAGCGTGAGGGTCTTTTCGGTTTTATCGAGGTCTATTTGGCTGTCGGACCCTTTAAAATCGAAGCGCTGAGCCACCTCTTTCCTGGCCTGTTGGACGGCGTTATCGACCTCCTGGAAGTCTACGGTCGAAACAATATCAAAGGAATGATCTTTTGAACCCATGGCGTGCCTACAAAATTTGCGCCATCGAGCGCCCGATCTCGCTTAGATTTTCGATCACATGAACCCCCCGGCTTCTCAAAACAGCCATCTTCTCCGCGGCCGTCCCCGCGCGCCCGGAGACAATGGCTCCGGCATGGCCCATGCGCTTGCCCTTTGGGGCCGTGATCCCGGCGATAAAAGCAGCCACTTTTTTCTTCATGTTTCTTTGAATGTACTCCGCGGCCTCTTCTTCCTGGCTTCCGCCTATTTCGCCGATGAGAAGCACTCCTTCCGTCTCTTTGTCCTTTTCAAATAGCTCCAAAAGCTCGATGAAGCCGGTCCCCAAAACCGGGTCCCCGCCGATGCCAAGGCAGGTGGTCTGGCCCAGCCCCGCGCAGGTCAACTGCCAAACCGCCTCATAGGTCAAGGTGCCGCTCCGCGAAATGACCCCGACCCTTCCCCGTTTATGGATATACCCTGGCATAATTCCGATCTTGCACTCACCCGAAGTGATGACGCCCGGACAATTCGGTCCCACGATCCTGGCGCGCTTAGCGCCGGCGTATTCGACGGCCCGGATCATATCCAAGGTCGGGATACCCTCGGTGATGCAAACGATGAGCTGGATACCGCCGTCAACGGCCTCCTGGATGGCTTCCAAAGCAAAGGGAGCCGGCACATAAACCATGGAAGCCGTGGCGCCTGTTTTGGACACAGCCTCTTTCACGGTGTCATACACCGGAATAGGGCCCACGAACGACCCCCCTTTTTTTGGGGTGACGCCGGCCACCAGTTTTGTGCCGTACTCCAGACACTGCAGGGAATGAAAGCTTCCCGCCTTTCCGGTGATCCCCTGGCAGATCACCCGGGTGTTTTGATCAATGAGAATGGGCATGGATGTTTTTCCTGTATTCCCCGGCTTTACGGACCACGGTTTCCGCCGCCTCCTGGATCGAATGGCATGAAATGATGGAAAGTCCCGATCGCTCAAGGATCGCTCGACCTTCCTCGACCCGAGTCCCCTCGAGCCGGACCACGAGAGGCACCTGCAAGCGTATCTCGCGCGAGGCCTGGATAACGCCCTCGGCGATCACGTCGCATTTCATGATCCCGCCGAAGATATTCACTAAAATGGCGTCGACGCGGTCATCTTGCAAAATGATCTTGAACCCT
>JACPXO010000045.1 GCA_016196505.1 Candidatus Omnitrophota bacterium | reverse complement strand
GCGCGTGCAGATCGCCAGGCACCCCAAGCGGCCGTATTCGTTGGACTACATCCGCATGATCTTTACGGATTTTGTCGAATTGCACGGCGATCGAACGTTCGCGGACGATAAGGCGCTCGTCGGCGGTTTCGCGAAATTGGACGGCCAGATATTTCTTGTGATGGGCCACCAGAAGGGGCGGGACGCCAAGGAGAACATCATGAGGAACTTCGGCAGTGCTCACCCCGAGGGCTACCGGAAGGCCCTCCGGCTCATGAAACTGGCCGAAAAGTTTGGGACGCCGATCGTGGTGCTCGTGGATACCCCGGGGGCTTACCCCGGCGTCGGCGCCGAGGAACGCGGTCAAGCGTACACGATCGCTTACAATATCCGTGAGATGGCGAGGGTCCGGGTGCCTATCGTTGTCATCGTCATCGGCGAGGGCGGCTCGGGCGGCGCGCTAGGCATCGGCGTCGGAGACCGGGTGCTGGTGATGGAGAACGCCTATTATTCCGTGATATCCCCCGAAGGGTGCGCCGCGATCCTCTGGAAGGACAAGACCAAGGCCCCCGAGGCCGCCGCCGCGCTTAAATTGACCGCCAAAGACCTTTTGGAAATGAAGCTTATCGACGCCGTGATCAAAGAACCCTTGGGAGGTGCTCATCATGACCCGGAGATCGCCGGCGAGTCCGTGAAAGCGGCGATCAAGAAGTATTGGAAAGAACTGCAGAGTTTGGACCCATCGCCCTTATTGGCCGCGCGTTACGAAAAATTCAGATCGATGGGCATTTATGAAGAGGCGGCGGTTTCTCAAATTTACCAAAAAGCTCACGTGGCCCATGAAAGAAAACGGCGCGAAAAAAGAGTTCCAAATCCCCAGTAGGATGCCGGAAGTCCAAAAGGCGAGCGCCAGGGTCCTGTCTTTTTTGAAGCCGCTGCGGCTCAATGAGGGCGCCTTGTTCGACGTGCGTCTTTCGCTCGAAGAGGCGGTGATCAACGCGATCAAATACGGCCACTGCCTTGACAGGGGTCTACGCGTCCGGGTCGTCGTGGCGTATGACCCGAAAAAGATTACCCTCACCGTCGAGGACCAGGGGGAGGGTTTTGATCCGAAGAAGGTCGAAGACTGCACCAAGAAATACAACCTCGCCAAACCTTCTGGCCGCGGGGTTTATTTGATACACCAGCTCATGGATAAGGTCCGGTACAACGCTAAGGGGAATCGCCTGGAAATGGTCAAGTTTCTCAAACGGAGGCCTTATGGAAATTAAGTCTTACGAGCGGGACGGGGTCACGGTGTTTCAGGTGAGCGGCGAGATCAATATCAACACGTCTCCCGATCTCCGGAAGCTCTTTGAGCGCCAATCGGCGAAAAAAGTGGTCGTGGACCTGCAAAGCGTCAGCTATGTCGACAGCTCCGGCTTGGCGACCTTGGTCGAGATGCTGAAGCGCATGAAATTGCAGGGGGGCGCCTTCGGCCTGACGGGGCTGTCGGACAAGGTCAAAAGTCTTTTTGAGATTACGAAGCTCGATAAGTTATTCCCCATTTTCGCGACTCAAGAGGACGCGGTTTTACGCGTAAAATAATTTTGTTCCTCGAGACCCTGGGCAAGTCAACACTGGAATTTTTCCGCCAGATGCAAGCGATGGGCTCGCTTCTTGTACGGACGGTTTACTGGGCGGTCGCCGGCCCTTTCAAGCAAAAGCCCGTTTCCCGCCGCGGCTTCTTCGCTCAAACCGTTTTCTCAGGCCTTCATTCTCTCGCCATCGTTTTTTTTGTTGATTTCTTCATCGGGGTCGTGCTCGCCATGCAATCGGCCTATCAGCTCGAGCAGATGGGTGCCACGATGTATGTGGCCGCCCTTGTCGGCGTTTCGATGACGCGGGAGATCGGGCCGGTGCTCACGTCCCTCGTCATCGCCGGCCGGGTGGGCGCGGCCATCACGGCGGAGCTTTCCACCATGAAGGTCACCGAGCAGATCGAGGCGCTTGAAACGATCAGTCTCGATCCGGTGCGGTACCTTGTGGTTCCCCGGTTTTTGGCGCTTTTGATCATGCTGCCCTGCCTGGTTATTTTGGGGGATGTCATCGGCATTTTCGGCGGCTATGTGGTCGGGGTAACGCAATTGGGTTTAAGCTCGGGGCTTTACATCGACACCACGCTTGAATTCTTGACGGTCAAAGATATTTTGACGGGGCTTTTGAAGAGCGCCGTGTTCAGCGTGATCATCACCATGATCGCCTGCCATGAGGGGCTTTCCACGGAAGGCGGCGCCGAAGGCGTCGGCCGCGCGACGACCAAAAGCGTCGTCAGTTCTTTCATCTTGATCATTTTGGCGGATGCCTTGTTGACTTCTTTCTTTTATTTTGCGAAGACCTAAATGAATACTGCCGGGGAAGCGGTCATTCGGGTGAAGGACCTCGTTAAAAATTATGGAGGCCGCCGTATCCTAGATGGCATCAGTCTGGACATTTACGAGGGAGAAACGCTCGTGGTCATGGGAGGGTCCGGCTGCGGCAAGAGCACTTTTTTAAGGCATCTCATCGGGTCTCTCCGGCCCGACAGCGGCGAGGTTTGGATGTTCGGGAAAAATATTGCCGAGGCCTCCGAGGAAGCCATGGAGGGGATCCGGAAAAAGTTCGGAATGCTGTTCCAGTCCGGAGCGCTTTTTGATTCGATGACCGTCGGGGAGAACGTGGCGCTTCCTTTGCGCGAGCACGCCAAGCTTGACGAGAGCATTGTCCGCATCATCGTGAAGATGAAACTTGAGCTCGTGGGCCTGAGGGGATTCGAGAACCTGATGCCGTCGCAGCTTTCGGGTGGTATGAAAAAGCGCGTGGGGCTGGCGCGCGCGATCGTGATGGACCCTAAGATCGTTTTTTACGACGAGCCCACGGCGGGGCTTGACCCCGTGATGACCGGGGTCGTGGACAAGCTGACGATGGATCTCACCAAAAAACTTCAGATCACCTCGGTGGTGGTCACCCATGATATGAACAGCGTCTTTCGCATCGCCGACAGGATCGTGATGCTGCATCAGGGCCGTATCGTGGAAATAGGCACGCCCGCCCAGATCCGGAACTCCAAAAACCCTCTTATCCAACAATTCATCACCGGGGAAGCCGAAGGGCCCATTTCTTTCGTCCAAACCAGCGATAATTACCTGGATCACCTGACAACGGAGACGGCATGAAAAAAATAAGCAACGAAACAAAAACAGGCGCTTTGGTCCTCGCCGCGATTCTCGTGCTGGGGGTCTTGATCTTTAAGGTCGGAAATTTTTCCCTGTTCCCAAAAGGCGCCCTCGTCAAGGCCCGGATTCATTACGCGGCCGGCGTCAAGAAGCACGCGCCCGTGCGCCTGTCCGGCGTGGACGTCGGCGAGGTCAAAGACATCCGCATGATCTACGGAGAGGAAACCTGGGTGGAGCTTTGGCTGCGGCTGAACGAGGGCGTGAAGCTGAGGGCCGACTCGGTGGCCTACGTGACGACCCTGGGACTCATGGGAGAAAAATATGTTGAGATCAAGGCCGGGACCTCGGCCCAGCCCTACGCGGAGGAAGGGCAGATGATCCCCGCCGAAGATCCGGTGCGTTTGGAGGAGCTTATCCAGCTAGGCACGCGTGTGGCTGATGAGATCGCGCAAATGGCCAAAGATATCCGCCGGATGGTCAATCACGTGGACGACACCGTGGTCGGCAATAAGCCGCGGTTTGATCATATCTTCAAAAATCTGGACGAGACGTCTGAAAATTTCAGGGAATTCAGCCAGGACATCAAGTACCATCCCTGGAAGGTCCTGGCCAAGGGCAAGGAAAAGTCCAAAGCGGAGATGGAAAAAGAACGGGCCGGAAAACGTGACGGATAAACGCAAGGTGACCTTCATGATCGAGGACGAAAGTTTGCGGGGGATTTTTAAAGACCCCTGCGAGAGCGTGAACTGCCGCTTTGTGTCCTCGAAGGAAGATTTCGTTCAGGCGGTATTCGATGACCCCCCGCATCTTTTGGTCATTGACGAGCGTTTTAAGAAAGGGCAGGGGCGCAGCGTGGCCCTGACGTTGAAAGAGGATCTGGTGTTGAAGTGCATCCCGGTCGTTTTGCTGGTCGACGAGGGGGAAAGCGCGCCCCGCGTGAAGGACGCCGCGATCGATTTTTTCTTTAAGAAAAGCGGCGCTTCGGACGGGTTGCCGGCTTTCGTGAAGAAGGTGCTGGACGAGAATTTGAACGCCTTCCGGGATTTCGGTCCACCGTACTAAAAATAGAACGCGCGAACCAGTCCGGAGCCCCTTTTTCCGTTTTAGCCGTGGATTTGAGAAATCTCGGCGCTTACAACAAACTTTATGGGGACGCCCGCGGGGACGAAGTGATCATCGAGCTCTCGCGGATTTTAAAGGATACGCTCAAGCGTCAGGGGTCTGCCGACGACTTTTTGGGGCATCTGGGGGGTGATGATTTTATTCTGGTGACCTCCGCGAAGATCTCCGTGCCCATCGCCGAGCGCGTGGTCGAGCGTTTTGATGAGGTCATCCCCGGGTTTTATCATGAGAAAAATCGGAAGCAGGATCTTATGACGGTGTCCGTTGTCATCATGGACGGCGAGCGCGAACGGCCGATCGAGGTGAGCCGGATAGGGCCTATCGCCGGGAAGCTAAAGGGCTACACTAAAACCCTTTCCGGCAGTTGCTACGTAAAGTACCACGCGCGGCCGGAGGCGGGGGCTCCCGGCTCGTCGTCTCCTTCCGTGAAAGTCCGCATCCCCGGGCAAAGCCGAAGCGTTCAGGTGCCGGCCGCCGATGACAGCGATAAATACGCCGATTTTTTCGGCCGGCTCATTCAAGAAAGGCGGATCCGGACTGTGTATCAGCCGCTGGTCGACATGAAAGATAAAGCCATCATCGGGTACGAAGCACTGACGCGGAGCGCGGCGGGGGATAAGGAAGTCGAACCGTCCCATTTGTTCGAGATGGCCAGGGACGCCGGAAAGATCAAGGAACTCGACCGGCTTTGTGTCGAATGCGCGCTCGAGACCGGCCAGGCGCTCGGACCCGGCAAGAAGCTTTTTCTCAATTTGAACCACGAAACGCTGCTGGATACCAAGCTCATCAAGGAATTATTTCATAAAAAAGGCCGCCTTGATTTCAAGAACTTTGTGATCGAGGTCACCGAACAGAGCATTTTGAGGTCTTTTGACAGTATCCGTGAATCGCTCATGGAGTTAAAAAATCAGGGGGTAGCGGTGGCGATCGACGATGTCGGGGGAGGGGCGGTCAGTCTCAGGGACGTGACGGTTTTAAAGCCGGATTACATCAAATTTGACCGTTCTCTCGTGCGTCAGATAGACGAGGATATCCCCAAGCAGCAGATCATTCTCTCCATGATCCTCTTTGCCGAGGGCATTCAGGCGACGACGGTGGGTGAAGGGATCGAGACCCGCAAAGAGTATGAAGCCCTCAAAATGTGCGGTATCCATTTGGGGCAGGGGTACTATTTTGCCAAGCCCGGTCCGGCTTTCCCTGAGGTGACGGGGTATTTAATAGACATAATTTTTAGATTATTGTTTGTATTTTTTTGGGGGATGATGTATACTCGCTCCATAAGTAGTCTCTGGGATATAAAACACTGTTAATAAGGTCTTAGAATCGTATGCCAAA
>JACPXO010000043.1 GCA_016196505.1 Candidatus Omnitrophota bacterium | reverse complement strand
TTTTTTAACAGATACAGATCGTTGCATCCCACCTCTAAAACGGACTTGAATCTCCGATGGTCTGAAATGCGATCAAGAAATCCCAGAAAGAAATCGTTGCCTTGTATGGAAATTGGGCTCTCGGAGCTCCGGTGAGAATAAGTTTTGACATAAAGATAATCGGGATCCACCACTCGAGAAAGCTGCGCGTGGCCGCAATCCGGACACAGCATCAAACTTTGATCAAAATCAGGAAAACGATCCGGGCAGGGTTTTTCAACGTAAATCCCCGTGAGGGGAAATTCCGGTAGATCTAAAACTTTCTCAAGCCGCCCGCCGCGGCAAACCGAACACGAGGTTTTAAGCGCGATCGAGACGGACGATACCGAAGTTTTAAGGGGCATGGACATATTCCAAGCATTCCTTCCGGATAACATCCCAATTTTCCTCTACCCACTGAACCACTTCCTGGATTCCATTTTCCAATGGGATCTCCGAAGCCCAGCCCAGCTCTCTCCGGGCTTTTTGCGTGTCCAAAAGGTAGCATGAATCCATCCCTCGGCGTTCGCCCACGCTTTCGGTCGCCTGGTCAAAAGAACACCCCAGAGCATTGCACACCAAACGCACCACGTCACGCACCGCGTGAACTTTTTCCGTCGCCAGATGGTAAATAGTCCCAGGCGTTCCTTTTTGCAATGCCAAAAGTTCGGCTCGCGAAACATCCCGAATGTGGATAAAAGAACGACTGGCCGTACCGCCTCCTTGAAGCGGGATTTTACGCCCCATTTTCGCGTAGATCACCGAACGCGGGATGATCTTCCACAACTGCTGGTGAGCGCCGTACACGTTGGCCGAGCGCACCGTCACGACCGGGAACCCGAAACGCTCGTGGAGGATCTTCAAAAAATGGTCCTGCGCGACGCGCGACACCGCGTAGGGTGTGCTGGGATTCATCGGAGCATCCTCACGGACAGCGCCTCGGCAGTGGCCGTAAACTTCCGGCGTGGAGATGTGGAGGTAGCGCTTGAGATAGTTTTTATCCTTCAAATGATTGACAAGTTTCGCGAAGGCCACACAGTTGGTTTCGAACCAATGTTCGGGGCGTTCCCAGCTCGGGGCCACTTCGCTCTGCGTCGCGAAGTTCACGACCCACTCGGGCCTAAACGAATCAAGAACGCCCAGGATCTCGGGCATCTTCCGGTTCAGGTCGAGCTCATGAAAACCAAATCGAGGGGATCGCCGCCGTTTATAGGGTAAAAACAGGCCGCTTTTTTCTGGAGACCGGCTCAAACCCACCACTTCGTGACGCGGGTCTTCGAGCAAGAGGTCGATGAGATCACTGCCCGAAAAAGAATTGCTGCCGATCACCGCGACTTTACTCAAGGGTAACTTCTCTCATGAGTTTGGCATTGTAGTAGCGCGGATCGTTCAGAGGGTTCGGGATCTTCCCCTCGTGGAAAGCCGAGATCATCTCGGCGATCGCGTCCTCTATCCTGCGTTTGGGGAAAAACCCGAGTTCTCTTTTTAATTTTTCGGCCGAGACGTGATAAGAACGCATATCGTCGGAGGGCAGTGTTTCGATCCTGATCTCACCTTTCCTGGGCAGTTTTTCCCGGACAATGTCCCTGACGAGACGCGCGATCTCCGATACGCTGTGATTCCGGCAACCGGCGTTAAAAAACTTGCCGGAGATCTTCTCTTCGGGGACCTCGAGGAGCAGGGCATAAAGGTCCACGATGTCATTTACATGGATGTTCGGGCGCATTTGGAAACCGCCCAAAACGGTGATCTGGCCGAGGTTCACGGCCTGGTTCGTGAGGATATTCACCACGAGGTCCAGCCGCATGCGCGGCGCGTACCCGCAGATCGTCGCGGGACGTATGGAGACGGGAGAAAAATCAGGCGTTCTTTCCTGCCACAGCACGGCCTCACAGAAAGTCTTGAAACGGTTATAGTCGGTGACGGGTTTGAGCGGCTGGTCTTCGGTCACTTCATTGATACCGCTGATGCCGTAGACACCGGCGCTCGAAGCGAAAACAAAGCGCCGCACTCCTTTTTCCTTGCACAGTTTAACGAGAGGAGGGAACGCGTCCTGGTTGATGGAGCGACTCCGTTTGAGATCGAAATCCACGCTTTCGTCGTTGGAAATGCAGGCCAAATGCACCACGGCGTCACAGCCAGACAAAGCTTTCCTGAGGAGGTTCTGGTCCCGGATGTCTCCTTTTATTTCTTTCAGCCGGGGATGCTTTCGGACGGATGACAGCGGCTCTTTTCCAAAAAGGTAGAGATCCAAGACGCGCGCCTGATAACCGCGGCGCAATAGATCCGGTACCAGCGCCGAACCGACATAACCGGCGCCGCCGGTGACCAACACCGTTTTCGTTTTCAAATGAGAGGATTTAGCCATTTTATTTAAGAAGTGGGGATGTTCTAACTAATTCTATTAATTCGAGTTACGTGAGAAAATAAGCCGGGTGAAGAAATAGGGAGTTATTTTACCTTTTTCCCCTGAAAAGGTCAAACAAACGAACGTTTCTCACCCACCACAAGGCAAGTTAAGAAATAGGGCTTTTTCTGAAAAATGGAGAAAAACTTGGACGCGGCACGCACCCAGGCCCCGGAGCCGTTAAGCCCTAGCATTTCAAGCATGAGAGGCATGAGCGAAACCTTGTTGATATAACGGCTTGCCGCCACACGAAATCCTGCCTCTTCTACCTGGGCGGTAATGGACCGCATCTCATAAAAATGCCGGTGGGACCTGTCTATCCAGTGGGAATACACCATAAAACTTTTTTCCATGGCGGGTGTCACATCGCAATTAGGGACCGTAAGAATAACGTTCTTCCGGCACACACGGTAACACTCTTTTAAGATCCTAAAGGGATCTTCCAGGTGCTCCAGCACCTCAAAACAAAGAATGGTGTCAACGCTTTGGTCCGGTTCGTTCAAATGAAAACCGTCATAGGTCGAAAAATGGGACGGTTTCCCGGTCCAGGGTCCGTAGGGGCGAGCGTCCACGCCTTTCATGTCATACTCCCCCGCCAGCTTCAGCACGTAAGCGCCGTTGCCGCAACCGACGTCCAGCACGGATCGGCCGGCGTATTTTCGGATGGCCTCCAAGCGCTCGGGGTGAACGTTTCTTTTTTCGTAATCAACTTGCGGCACCGGCACCGTTTTAGCCCCTCCAAAAAAAGCGGCCGACCCACCGGACCCATTCCGATAGCGCCGTCTTGGGCGATCTGTCACCCGGACTTGGGATCAGTAAGTTTTCTCCGAGTTCCCCGCAGAGCCGTTTGAAATCTTCTTCCGTGCGCCCAAGGCCCATGAACGGCGTCACGCTCACGAGGTTCACTCCCCGTTCCCGTAAAGCGGCCCGAACCTCAGCCAAGCCCTCGTAATACTGCCGGTAGCGGACCGCGGGACTTGCCCCTTTCCAGCGCGTGGGCTTGGCAAAACAGTGCGTGTTGTCCAAGAGCGCCGCGCTGTCACAGCCCACGAGAAAAATGTTTTTCGCGCCCATATTGGCCGCGAGGTTCGCCGCCGTCTGAGCGATCGAGGACCAAAGATAAAGAAAATTGCCCGAAGGTTTTTTTACCCATTCAAGCACCCGGCCCGCGTCGCTGGGTTCATGAGGCGGCTGGGAATTCTTACGGCCATTGGAGTCAAAGAAATAAAAACGCTCTTCGGCGCGGCGAAACTGCTCGGGCGAAACCAGATTTTTTGTTTTTTCATAGGGGACGATCCAGTCCATGGGACCGAGCGCGGACTGTGAACCGATGAACTCCGGCACGTAGAGATCCGGATGCACCGTGACGCTGTAACGCACGGGCACTTTTTCGTGGGCGTTGTTGAGCCCGATCGTGACACGGCCTTCGAACAGCGACAAGGGAAAAACCCTTAAACTCGGCCCGGTCCCGATGATGTAAATATCCTCCCCGGCATGGAGGCCGTAGAGTTCTGTCACTTTTTTCATAGAAGGTCCTGAAGCCGCTTGGAGTAATCTTCCAGGTTAGGATGCCCCTCAAGAGGCCCCTCGATCACGGCCGCTTTGTCGGCTTTGATCCCATGGAAAAGAAGCGTTTCGAACGCTTGGGAGTCCTCGCAGATCACCCGGGAGGCCCGGCTTAACGGATAAATGAATTCCCTCACCCCCCAGCGGTTGAGCTCTTTCGAGGGGACAAAGCGTACCACCGTGCGTTTTCCGAGCAAAAAGGGATTTTGCCGTAAACACTGCGAAAACAGCGTATGGTCGA
>JACPXO010000051.1 GCA_016196505.1 Candidatus Omnitrophota bacterium | reverse complement strand
GGGCCTCGTGAGTTTCGGTATTTATTCGCTTTATTTTTGTGGTTTTCTGGCGATCATGGCCGGCTTGTCACTCGGGCATTTACGCGCCCTGGGCGGAAGCGTGCGCCGGAACGCTTTGGAGATCGGCTGTGTCCTGGCGGCGGGCGCTCTCCTCCTTGTCTTAAGCGCCGACGTCCTGGGCGGGCCGCGTTACCTGCCCCGTCACGACAATTGGAAATACGCCTTTCCTTTTTTTGATTTTTTTCTGAACGGGCTCGTAGAGTCCGGAACGCTTCCCGCCTGGAACCCCTATGTGAATGCGGGGATGCCAAGCTTTCTATGGCTCAACCACAACTTTTTGTTCAATTTGCCGCATCTACTGTCTTACGTGCTGTATCCTCTTGTCTGGCGCGGGGTCACCACGCTCCAGATGTACTGGCTTGTTTTGATCTTCGGCAACGTTATGTTCAGTTTAGGGTGCTACGGGTTTTTCCGGGTTTTGTTCTCGAACCGCATTGCGGCCGTCTACGGTTTTGTCGTGTGCCTCTTCTCCGGCATCACGGTGGGGACGCTACATCAGGAACAGCTCATGGCCTCGATCTTTTACATCCCCTGGATCGGGTTATTCGGGGTTCTTTTTTTCCGGTCGGGAAAATTGCCCTGGGCGGTGCTCACCGCGCTCTTTTTCGGCCTTTCGCTGCTTAACCATTACCCGCACCTGGTTTTTTATTTTTGGGGAAGCGTTTTCGTGTCTTTCGGGGTGTTTTCACGCGAAGACTTCGCCGAATTTATCCGTTTGAACGGCGCGCGCGTCCGTCAATTCATTTTACTGGCAGTGGTGATCGCGCCGCTTTTTCTTCTGCCCATCGCGCTTCTTTACAGCCATTACAAGCCGATCTTGGTGAGCGCGGCGCGCGACGCTCAGAGCATGGGTGTCACCGCTTCTTACAGCCAGATCTTAGATTCACTCGAGACGAATTCCTTCAACATTCACACCTTGCTTCATTACATCTATCCCCAGACTTTTTTTGCGATCCCCCAGGACCATCAGCTTTTCGGACAGCACCGTTTGGATAATTTTGTTTTTTACCTTGGGCTTCTGCCGCTTTTTTTCGCCGTGTTCGAGATCTTTAAAGGGAAGAGAGGTTATCGGCGTCCCGTGCTTCTGGCTTTGGGAATGCTTTTTCTCCTGGCTATGGGGGGCAATAGCTTCGTCTATTTCGTGTTGTACAAGCTCGTGCCTTTTTCGAATCTCCAGCGCTTGCCTCTTCATCTGGCCAATTACTGCAATTTCCTGCTCATCCTTTTATCGGTCGGCGGGGTAAGGACCTATCTTGAAACCGCGCGTCCGGACGGTCCGGCCGCCTTGAAAGAGGGGCAGAAGTTCCTCGCGTTGCCCGGACTTGGCATTTACGGCAAGTACGCGGTGCTAAAACCTATCCTGAGGGCGGTCCTGGACGAAACGCTTCTTTTTGCCGGCATGCTGTGGGCTTTCTTTTGGATCCGGAGACAGCGTGTGACGAAAACCGTGATCGGGATCCTCTTTTTTCTCCTCATCTTCGATCTTGGGCGTTACACCCATTTTGTGATGGTGAGCGACCGATTGCCGCTCGACACAAGTTTTGATTTTCGATCGGGCCAGACAAAGACGCTCCCTGAGTTCAAAGGCCTCTTTGAGTTCGAACCCGGCAAAACCGCCTACCACGCGATGCTGAAGAAAGAGCCGGTTTTAGTCCCGTCCAACAAAGTGCTCATGGAGCTCAAAGAGGGCCGTGATTTTGTGTCTCAACATGCGGAGCTTTTAAAAGACCGTGAAAAAAATAAGGAACTTTACCGCAGTTACTTTTTAACCTCCAAAAACGAACAGGGAAGCGCCGGCCCCGGTCCCGGAAAAACCGACGTCGTGTCTTTCTCGGCCGATCGCGTGGCGTTCAGGGTATGGGCCCATGAACCCGCCTATTTCACTTACCGGGATAACAAGGATGACGGCTGGTCGGCGGCGTTAAACGGGAAGCGCGTCCCGCTCGTGGAGGCCAAGGCCTTTAAGACCGTGGAGGTGGGGCCGGGGGAGAACCGCGTGGTTTTCACGTACAACCCGCCGTGGAAGTGGTCGCTGCATCTAGTGTTGCAGATCTTCTTTTTGGGAGCGGGAGGTTCCTTGATCTGGCTTTATCGGGGGTTTCTTAAAAAGATCCAGAGGGCCGCGTCTTGAAAAGGATACGGATCATTCCGCGGCTCGACATCAAAGGACCGAACCTTGTGAAGGGCGTTCACCTGGAGGGCCTGCGCATTCTCGGCCGGCCCGAGGTCTTCGCGCCGAGATATTACGAGGATGGCGCCGATGAGATCCTTTACATCGATTCAGTGGCCAGTCTCTACGGCCGGAACCACCTGGCTGAGATCATCAAGAAAGCGGCCGAAAATATCTTTATCCCGCTCATCGTGGGCGGTGGCATCCGATCTTTGGAGGATATTAAAGACCTCCTGCGCTCAGGCGCCGACAAGGTGGCGATCAACACGGCGGCGCTCAAGGATCCCGATCTGATAAGCCGCGCGGCAAAAAGTTTCGGTTCTCAGTGCGTCGTGGTGTCTATCGTGGCGCTCGAGCGCGGCCCGGGACGCTACGAATGCCTGACGGACAACGCGCGCGAGAAAACCGGGGTGGACGTGATGGCGTGGGCCAAAAAGGCCGAAGCGCTAGGGTGTGGAGAACTCCTGGTGACCTCGGTGGATAGAGAGGGGACCGGCGGCGGCTACGACGTGGAGCTCCTGCAGGCCGTTTCCCGGACCGCGCGGATCCCGGTCATCGCTTACGGCGGCGCCGGCTCGAAGGAGCATGTGTTAGAAGCCGCACGCTCCGGAGTGGACGCGGTGGCGGCCGCTTCTTTATTTCACTACGGCGTTTTGGATATTATGCAGAACAAGCTCGAAGAAACTCCCAAAGAAGGCAATTTTGAATTCTTGCAAAAAAAACTTCCCATTGACAGTCTTCATCGAAAATCGATTCAATCCTTGTCCCTCGGGGCTCTCAAGGATTATCTGAGGCAGAACGGAGTGGATTGCCGCGCGTCCCGAGTCCCGGCGCGGGTGTCCTGACATGAAAAAAAACGCTTCGATCGTGATCGTGGATTACGGGTTGGGGAATCTTTTCAGTCTTCAAAGGGCGATCCAGCATTTAGGTTTTGAAAGCCGGATATCGCAGGACGCAGGAACACTTGAACGCGCCTCTTCCGTGTTGATCCCGGGTGTGGGCGCTTTTGGAGACGGGATGAAAGGGTTGACGCAGTTGGGCCTCGTAACGGCTTTGAGAAAGTTCGCGGATTCAGGGCGGCCTCTTTTGGGCATTTGCCTAGGGATGCAGCTTCTCTTAAGTGAAAGCGAGGAATTCGGGCGGCACCGGGGACTCGGGCTCATCCCGGGAAAGGTGGTCCGGTTTAAGGACCCCGAGGGTGAATTTCCCGATCACAAAGTTCCTCACGTCGGGTGGAGCGCCTTGCGGCCCGGTCCCGCTTCTCATTGGGATCAGGGGATCTTGAGCGGCGTCGAGCCCGGCGACAGCGCTTATTTCGTCCATTCGTATTTCGCGACTCTCGAGCGCGCCGCGGATGTGCTGGCGGTCACGCCTTATGCGGGAACGGATTTTTGCAGTGTGGTACAGAAAGGCAATGTCATGGGGACGCAGTTTCATCCGGAAAAAAGCGGCGAGGTCGGCCTGAAGATCTTGAAGAATTTTTTGACGCTTGAATCCATCGCGCTTGGGAGATGGAAATGACCTCCAAACTCATCGGAGCGGCTCACGCCCTGGATAAACAGCTCTTGAACCAGCCACGCGAGGTGCGGTACTGCGCACGCTGTGTGGTTTCAAACCAGCGGCCGCGCATCCGTTTTGATTCGGAGGGGGTGTGCAGCGCCTGCCGTTTTTCTTATGAAAAATACCACACGATCGATTGGGAAAAGCGCGAAAAAGAGCTCCAGGCCCTGCTCGATAAGCACCGGAGCCGCGACGGACGCTGGGATGTGCTGGTGCCGTGCAGCGGCGGCAAGGATGCGTCTTACGTGGCGCATCAGCTCAAACACCGTTACGGGATGCACCCGCTCACGGTGACGTTCAGCCCGTTCATCTATACGGACATCGGCGCCCGGAATAGGCAAAACTTCATCCGTTCGGGATTCAACAATCTATTCTTCTCGCCGAACGGCCGTCTTCACCGGTTGCTCGCGCGCCTGTGCTTTGAGGAGGTGGGGGACGCCTGGCAGCCCTTTACGTTCGGCCAGATGGCGTACGCGTTTCACGTGGCGCTTCGTTTCGGTATCCCGCTGGTTTTCTACGGGGAAAACGGCGAAGCCGAATATGGCGGAGACACGAAAAGCAACGAGAAGCCGTATATCCCGGTCGACGAGTGGGCGGATTTTTATTTTAAAGGCGTCACCGTGGATGATCTTTTGACCTATGGCTTGAAGCACAAGGATTATTTCGCCGGAGAAAAGGTCGATCCTTCGGACCTTGAGTTTTACCGTCCGCCGCGCGCGGAGGATCTCAGCCGCGCGGGGATCCAGATGCACTGGTATTCCTATTATCACAAGTGGGTGCCCCAGGAGAATTACTATTATTCCACCGAGCACACCGGCTTCAAGGCGAATCCTGAGCGTTCGGAAGGTACCTATTCGAAGTACGCCAGTCTCGACGACCAGACCGATGGCTTTCATTTTTACCTGGCCTTCATCAAGTTCGGCATC
>JACPXO010000038.1 GCA_016196505.1 Candidatus Omnitrophota bacterium | reverse complement strand
TTTTGTCGGCGCCACCATGGCTTCCGAAACTACCGCCGCGGCGACGGGAAAAGTGGGTGTCGTGCGCCGCGACCCTATGGCCATGCTGCCTTTTTGCGGGTATCACATGGGCGATTATTTCGGGCATTGGCTCAAGATGGGGAAGAAGATAAAAAATCCCCCCAAGATATTTCACGTGAACTGGTTCCGCACGAACGAACAGGGAAAGTTCATTTGGCCTGGTTACGGCGAAAACTTGCGCGTTCTCAAGTGGATCGTAGAGCGCTCCCTGGGCCGGGTCGAAGCCGTCCAGACGCCCATCGGCTATATGCCGAGACCGGAGGATATCCTCCTCGAGGGGGCCTCTGTTTCCGCCGAGATGCTCAAAAGCCAGCTTCTCACGGTTGATAAGAAGGAATGGGAGGCGGAAGTCCAAAGTCAAAACGAATTTTTCAGCAAACTGGGCGATGCCCTGCCTAAAGAGATCCGGTCCGAGCAAGAAGCGCTGCTCAAGCGTTTGAGGGCCTGAAAAAATAAGACCCAAGACACCTTCGCTTCGGGCACAATATCGGGTATAATATATAGTTGATAGGCAAATCCGATGAGATGCCAATTCGAGCTGGAGGATCAGGTATTTTTGTACCCCGGAGCGCTCCAGAGAAGCCGGTACCTTTCCGGTGCTCCACCCGTTTTCCCCAACCCCAATCCAAATCCTTATAAAAAGCCGCCATGGCCCACTTAATTTTTGATCCCGTCAACTACGCGTTCAACCTCTATGCAGTGCCGGTGTTCATGGCTTCCCTGGTGTCGCTTTTCATGGGAACTTTGATCCTGGTGCATGAGCGCGCCACTCGCGTGAGTTTTTTGTTCTTTGTTTCGACTTTCACGATCAGTATTTGGCTTTTTTCGTTTGGGTGGATGTATTCGGCCGTCGAGTCGCGCGTCGCGTTTTGGTGGGCCAAAGCCGCGTACCTGGGCGTTCCTTGCATCGGCTCCGCGCTCTATCACTTTACGACAGTGGCGCTTCACTCAGGCCCCGGGTTTCGAAAATTGATCCGGTTAAACTGGGAAATATCCGCGTTATTCGCCCTTTTGGCCGTCGGTTCAAATTATTTGGTCGAAGGACTGTTCCGCTACCCGTGGGGATATTACCCGAAGTGCGGCTGGCTTGGGATCCCATTCCTCCTTTTTTTCTTTACCGTGATGATAGGAAATTTCCAGCAGTACTGGATCGAGTACCGCAAAGCCGAGACGCCTATCCGGAAAAAGAGGATCGGATGGCTCATGCTGTCTTTTGTGATCGCCTATCTCGGTTCCGTGGACTACGCCGCCAAATTCGGTTTTCCCGTTTATCCGTTCGGGTTTCTTTTGGTCCTGGCTTTTTTGACCATTGTCGCGATCGTCGTTTTGCGTTATCACCTGATCGACCTGACGCCGGCTTTTGCCGCCGCCTCCATCTTGAATACGATGCCCAACGCTCTTTTTGTGGAGGACCTGGAGAGGAATATCCGCGTGGTGAACCAGCCGGCCTGCCGCATCCTGGGTTACGAGGAGTCGGAGCTTATCGGTAAACCCATTACTTCCATCGTTCCTTTGCCGCTCGACCCGAAATATGTTTATCGTTACCAGGATCTGTCCGAGGCGCCGCTCAAGAATTCCGCCATGCAGTGGCGCACGAAAGGAGGCCGTGTCCTTGAGGTGAGCATTTTCGGGTCGGTGGTCAGGAACCCCGACCAGTCGCCGGCGGGGATCGTCTGGATCGCCGTGGACACGACGGCCTTGAGGCGTACCCAAGGGGCGCTGAGCGAGACCGCCGCCCAATTGGCCCGGTCCAACGCCGAGCGTGAGCAGCTCGAGCTTTTCGCCTACGTGGCGTCCCATGATCTGCAGGAGCCGCTCCAGAAAATGATCGGTTTTGGGGCGCTTCTCAAAAAACAATGCGAAACGCTTTTGAACGAAAAAGGGCGCGATTACGTGGATCGCATTCAAGCAGCGGCGTTCCGGATGAGCCGGTTGATCGAGGATCTACTCAGGTTTTCCAGGGTCGTCACGCAAACGGAGACACCCGCGAGTAGTGTCGATTTGAACGACGTTGTGCGCGAGGTGCTCTCGGACCTTGAGGTGCGTGTCGCCGAATCGGGTGCGACCGTAGAAGTGGGTCCGCTGCCTACCGTGAACGTTGACCGGTTGCAGATAAGACAGCTTTTTCAGAATCTTATTTCCAATGCTCTCAAGTTCCGGAAAAAATCCGAGCCGGTCCGGGTGAAGATCGGGACCAAAGCCGCCTCGGAAAACGGTTTTGTGGAAGTGGCGGTGGAAGACAGCGGGATCGGTTTTGACGAATCCTGTTCGGAGAAGATCTTTAAACCCTTTGAACGCCTGCATCCCCGGAGCGAGTATGAGGGGAGCGGCGTGGGGCTGGCTATCTGTCACAGGATCGTGAAGCGTCACGGGGGCGAGATCATCGCCAGAAGCCATGAGGGACAAGGGGCGACGTTCATCGTAAAATTGCCGAAACATTTTTAAATAAGGAGTGGCCGCTATGCCGAAAAAGATCCTGGTGGTCGACGACGATGTGGAAATGACGATGATGGTTCAAACCATCCTCGAGGAAAAAGACTATGAGGTGTTCCTCGCTCACAGCGGGTTGGACGCCATCGAAAAATCCAATCAGGAAGCGCTGGACCTCATTTTGCTCGATATCCGGATGCCGACCTTGTCGGGATTTTGGTTCTGCGACGCCTTTAAAAAACGGCCTCACACGAGCAATATTCCTGTGGTGATCGTTTCTTCGCTGTCGGCGGAAGAAGATATTGCAAAGGCCTATCAGCTGGGCGCCACCGCCTACGTCAAAAAACCCTTCAAACCCGAGGAGCTTCTCCGGGCCGTTGAAAAAGCGGTCGCTTGAACCGCTCAACTTTCTCCCCCCATCACCGCACCCCCACGAGCCGCCTAACAGTGAATTCTCGGAGTCCAGCCCCTCCGAGAAACCTTTATTCTCCTCGGGACTTGTCGCATGGACTCTTCGCAAGTCGCGGGAGCCCTCGGCAAAAGTGGAAAAAACTCGGCTGGCGCCTCAAACAGT
>JACPXO010000037.1 GCA_016196505.1 Candidatus Omnitrophota bacterium | reverse complement strand
TGTCTTGGTACTCATCCACGAGCACGTAACGGAACTGGCGGCTCAATTTCTCGCGCACCTCCGGACATTTTTCAAGGAGTTCTATCCATCGCACCAGAAGATCGTCATAGTCCAGATTGCTCGTTCTTCTTTTTTTATCCTCGTAAAGAGTTTTTATTTTTTCAAAGTCTTTAGTCAGCGGTAAAAAATAAGTGTAATGTTTAAACAATGTTTCCGCGACGGTCAGGTTAGCGTTCACGGCAAAGCTTAAAACGGATTGCACGACCCTTGGTTTTGGAAACCGCGCATCGCCCCCGGAGGGTCCCGGCCCTACGGTCTTGGCGCAGACTTTCACAAGATCCCGACTGTCTTCCTCGTCCAAAATGCCGAAGTCCTCGCTTAAACCCAATGTGCGGCCGTACTGACGGAGGATCCGGTTGCCGATGTGATGAAAGGTGCCGCACCAAAGGCCTTTGGCTTTGGCCTGGATCAGGGTTTCGACGCGGTTCCGCATTTCCTGCGCGGCCTTATTGGTAAAGGTGACGAGAAGGATCTCCTCGGGCCGTATCCCTTTTTCCAGAAGAAAGGACACCCTGTAAATAAGGGTGCGCGTTTTACCGCTTCCGGCTCCGGCTAAAACAAGGCACGGCCCTTCGGCTTGGGTGATGACCGCCAGTTGTTCGGGATTGAGTTCGTGGGAATAATCGCGGGTGGTTTGGGCCTGGGGGGGACCGCTTTTCAGCAGGTATTTCTTGTTCACACTGTGCTTACGCCTTGGCTACCGAATCCCCGATCTGAACATCCTCACGGGTCCACTCGGGAAGGATGAGAGCCGCCGAGACATCTTCTTTGGTTTGCTCAATGATCGCCTTTCCGATGAGTTTCTTGCCTCGAAAGATCGTGAGGACGGAATCTTTGGTAAGCCCGCTTTTTGACCCGGCGCTGAGCACGAGGAAGCCGTACGTTTTATTGACCTGCACGACCTCGGCCACGGCCTGAGGGGGCTTTTGTATCAAAAGTTCACCGAGTTTTACGACCTCCGGCTTGTCCGCGGCCGGCTCCGGCGGATTTTTGGGAGAATCACCCTTTAGTTTTTTGATCAGGTCGAATTTATCCGCCTCAAGGGCCTGGACCTTGGTCATAAGCTCCTGTATTTTTTTATCTTTTTGGGTTTTTTCGTTCTGGAGCGATCCGATCTCTTTCTGCAGTTCCCGGGTTTCCTCGGTCAGGGCCTGGATCTTTTCGTCATATTTTTTGACCGTGGCCTCCAGGAGCTCGGTATTCTTGCCCAACCGGTCCTCTATCCCCTTTTTCTCTTTGAGGGCTTCGGCGAGCTCGGTTTCCTTGCGGGACAGTTCTTCAACCTTGGCGGTCAATTCGACTTCTTTTTGGAGCCGCAAGGCCTGTTCGTTCTGTTTGGCGCTGAAAAATGAAAAACTTAAGAGTCCACCCAGCAAAAGAGCGATAGCCGTCACGATCCACGGCGCTTTATTTTCCATCGGTACCCCTTATCTTTGCGGTTGCCCTAAAAAATAGCTCGATTCCTTCCAATTATATAGAAAACGGGACAAAACGCAATGAATTAGCAAGATTCTATTCCTGAGGATTGGATTTTTCTGAGCCCGGGGACCTCGGCTCCGAACGCGCCGATCACGACCTTTACGTTGTCTCCGCTGGCACAGTTGGAATGAACCGAATCCGTGGCCAAATTAAGGTAATACGTAGGGCTAAAAACGGAGTTGGTGAAAGTGCCGCCGCCGAGTTCCGTCGTGCTGTTGTTGCGGATCCTCCACTGGGCGTCCACCACTCCGGCTTGGGCGGCGTAGTAGCGCTGAACCCTGTTTCCGGACACCTGGTCCACGATCTTTTTTTGGTTATAGGCCAAGGTCATGACGTACCCCGCTAGGAGCGTCAGCGTGAGAATAGCGATCACCACCACGGTGATCAGAACGCCTTTTTGATCGTTATTGAGAGGCCGCATGGGACACCGTATCGGTTGTGAGCATCATGGGTTTTGGAGGCGTGCCGGTCTGTGTCGAAAGCGTGACTCTCAAAGTATTGACCGCTGGAGAAGCAAAACTCGAGCCCGCGTAAAGGGTCAGGTTTGGTTCAAGCCGGGTATCGCTTCGAGTGACACCTCCCGCTTCGGCCGTATCCTCTTTCCAGTAGATCTGATACGGAGGGGCCGGCACCGCTCCGGGCGGCGCAAATGGACTTTGGGGTCGCGTGCTCATGAGACCGTATTTGATCCAGCGGTCATCAGCCGTATTCAAAGTGCTCCCCACCGAGTATCCTGAAGTGGTGTTCGGGGCGAAAGACCCTGATTGGTAATCCCAGCGTATTTTAAGCTGTGTCCCTCCCTGTTCGACGACGATCTTATTGGCCAGCGCGGCTTTTCGAGTGATGTGTTCCATCGCGAACGAGGCCTCCATTTGTGGTCCGTTGGCCTTGAGCGACGAGAAAAATTTGAGCGCGGAAACGGCGGTCGTGGTCGCGGCGACGAAAACGATGGACAGGAGAAGCCCCGCGATCAGAAGCTCGGCTAGCGTGAAGCCCCGGGGCCTGGACCTTAAGAGGATGGCCATGAGACGGTGACCTCGGCCTTACGGTAATCTTTAGCCGTGCCTCCCGCGGGACTTACGGCTTTGACTTTGTAGGACCTTTGATAAGAGTTGGCATCTAAAACCACGGTCTCGGGAGCGGCCGAACTGTCATACCCGGCGCTTAAAGGATTGCCGGAGGATGTCCAGGTGCTCTGCCGCACAGCGGGATAAAGATTTTCCGCCGTTTGACGCGCGAGACTGAAGGCCGTGCTGTTTTGGGGCTGTGTCCAACGATGAGCTGAGGTGAAAGCCACAAAAAGAACCGCGCCTACGGTGGTGAGAAGAAGAGCCGCTATGATCACTTCCACCAAAGTAAAGCCACGGGCGAGGTTTACTTTCATGGAACGGCCCTCTGTCTACGTGACTACGCCGGTTTGGCCATTGATGGTGAAAGTGCGCGTGTCGCCTTTCCGGGTAGCGGTTGCGGTGTAATTACCGGTGTTATCGGTCGTGATCGAAATATCGTAAAATTGCGGGACTGCCAGGTCGATATTCAAAGTGGTGTTGATTTCCGTGAGGTTCGAGCCCGTGGTTTTTGTGGCACCCCTGACAGGCCAGAAAGCGTTGTTGTTAAGTTTGTATATCTTTTCGCCGTAATGGATGGTTTGAAGATTAACCCTGGCCTCGTTCGCGCGGGATTCTTCCACTGTTTTTGTATACATGGGAAGCGCCATCCCCGCGAGCACTCCGAGAATTACGAGAGTGATCATGACCTCTATCAAGGTAAAGGCATCAAGCTTTTTAAGCATCTTTTTCTCGAGCCGTTCGTATAGACTAAACCCCACTCACACGACGGAACAACGCATCCACGCGCCGTAGGAGCAGGGTTTTAGTTTTTTTAAAAATCTATCAGCTGACCACTCCAGCCTGATTGATGGTAACAGTGGTCGCTCCGTCACCGCCATCGGCCGTATTTCTACGGGCCTGCACCGTAAAACCAGACACGCTTCCGGTCGGGACCGTGTAACTGTAGTGTAACGTTTGTCCCCCTCTACTCAAGGCCGTTGTGCTAAAGTCGAAGTCTAGATCGGCCTGGGACGTGGTGTAGGTCCCTGCAGTGGCGTAGTAGCGCATTTCCGAAGAACGTATCGCCTGAAGCGTCTGGAGCGCTTCAGCCCTTCTTGCCCTCTCAACAGTCCCTTGGTACATAGGAATGGCCAACCCCGCTAAAACGGCAAGAATGACGATGACAATAAGGACTTCGATGAGCGTGAAACCCTTTGAACTCAAGGCCCTGCCTTTTTTCATTTTGTTTACTCCTTGTTTACAACACTAACTATTATTTAGCAATAATATACCATAGTATCATGAAATTTACAAGTGTCAACCGGCTATTTGATGGCCTGGCTGATACTGAAAATAGGCATGAACATGGCGACGAGGAGAAATCCGATGATCCCTCCCACGACGATCAAGATCACCGGTTCGACAAGTGTGCCGAGACGCGTGGCAAAAACGTCCACATTTTCGTCGAAATACCGGGCGGCTTTTTCAACCATCTCGGCGAGTTTGCCGCTTTCCTCGCCGATGTTTAAAAAATGGACCATCATAGGTGCAAAAAGCCGGGATTCGTTGATGCACGCCGAGAGCGTTTTTCCCTGCTGTATCCCCTGCACCGCGTTCGCCAAACTGCGCTCGTAGATCACGTTCCCCGCCACTTTGGATGAGATCTCGATGCTTTGAATGAGATTCAAGCCGCTTCGAATCAGCGTCGACAGGATCATGCAGATCCTGGCCTGAATGACATTGCGCAAAAAATCGCCTAAGATCGGAATGTGCAGAACGGTTTGATCAAAAGCCGTTTTACCGGTCGGGGTCCGGAGGTAACGCCTGAAAGCGTAAACCCCTCCGGCCAAGGCCGCCAGAATTAGGAGGAAAAACTTTCTCATAAAATTACTGAATACCACCACCGCCGCCGTGATGGGAGGCAGAGAGGCGTTGAAGCTTTTAAAGAGATTCTCAAAAATAGGGATGAGTTTGAGCAGAAAAACAAGCACCGCCACGGAAGCGACCGCGATCAAGATGCAGGGGTAGATGAGGGCCGACACCACTTTTTTCTTGAGCCGGATGCTTCCGTCCAGGTTTTTGGCCAGTTGCTGCAGGACGTTGGTCAGACTCCCGCTGGTTTCACCCGCCTCAATGAGATAAGGCCAATAGAGCGGAAAAGACCCGGCGTTTTTATACACCGCGTCTTTGAAGCTGGACCCTTCCCTGATCTTTTGCCGGATATCGTTCAAGACATGGTTGAGTTGGGAGCTTTCGATCTGGTCGGCCACGATTTCTAGCGTGCGGAGAAGCGGAATCCCGGCCTCAAGAAGAGAGCCGGTTTGAGTGACAAAAAAAAGGAGGTCGTCCTCCTTGATCCGACGGTGTCGTTTACGCACTTGCCGCAGGCCGGATTCTACCGCGCGCTCCTCCGACGAAACGAGCGCGATATGGGTCGGGATAAGGCCTTGGCCCTGGAGAACCCCGACGGCCTCGACCTCTGTCAGGGCTTCTTGTTTTCCATGGATCTGCTCACCTTGTTTGTTCCGCGCGGTGTATTGAAAAGTAGGCATAAAGTTCAGGCGCCGGCCAGCGTCACCCTGAGCACTTCTTCGACGGAGGTTTCACCGGCATTTATTTTCTTAAAACCGCTTTGTTCGAGACTGGCCATACCGGATTTTTTGGCTTCGACGCGTATCAGGGTCATCGACGCTCTTTGGGCTATCAGCTCCTGGAGCCGGTCGTTCACGGTCATGATCTCAAAGAGCGCCATACGGCCAAGATACCCTGTTTTAGAACAGGCGTCACAACCCTTGGGTCGATAGAGCGTATTCGCTTCCAGAGTAAAATTTTTCGGAAGCTGTGAGGGGCTTGGCTTATAGGATTCCTTGCACTTGGGGCAAAGTTTGCGTACCAGCCGCTGGGCTACGATCATCAAAAGAGACGAGGAGACGAGGAACGGCTCCACCCCGATATCGATGAGCCGTGTGATCGAGGAAGGCGCATCGTTGGTATGAAGGGTGCTAAAAACAAGGTGTCCGGTCAGCGCCGCGCGCACGCAGATCTGGTCGGTCTCCGCGTCGCGGGTTTCTCCTACGAGAATGACGTCCGGGTCCTGTCTTAAGAAAGCCCTGAGGCCCGCCGCAAATGTCAACCCTATATTGGGCTTGACCTGAATCTGATTGATGCCCTCCATCTGGTATTCGACGGGGTCTTCCACGGTGAGGATGTTCTTATCGGGACCCTTCAATTCGTTGAGCGCGGCATAAAGGGTGGTGGTTTTACCGCTGCCTGTAGGCCCGGTGATGAGGATCAGTCCGTAGGGTTTGTGGATCACCGTCCGATAAAGTTCGAGCTCTTCCTTGGAAAAACCCAGGGTCTCCAGATTTAAGGAGGTTGCTCTTTTGTCCAGGATACGGAGAACCATTTTTTCGCCGTGCACGGTGGGGACTGTCGACACGCGGAAATCGATAGCCCGGTTTTCGATGGTCGCGCGAAAACTCCCGTCCTGAGGAAGCCGTTTTTCGGCGATATCCATGTTGGACAGGATCTTGAGCCGCGAGACGAGAGGCATCATCATGGATTTTTCCGGGGGCGGTATTTCATGCAAAACGCCGTCTATACGGAAACGGATGCTGATCTGGTTCCGAAATGGCTCAATGTGTATGTCGCTGGCCCGTTCCTTGATCGCCTGGCGGATGATAAGGTCCGCCAGCTGTATGACCGCCGATTTTTGGGCGCTGGCGACAAGACCGTCGAGGGAAAGCTCTTCCTCATGTTCGGCCTCGACGGGAGCTTCTTGCCCAAGATACGAGGCCTCAATGGCTTTCTTGAGCATCCCCCCTTCTCCGTAAAAATCGCTGATAGCGGCTTCGACATCTTCCATCGTACCGATCACTTGAACGATGGAGCATTCCGTCAGTTTGCGCAGATTATCCAAAACGACGACATCTGTGGGATCCACAAAAGCGACTGTCAGACTGCTCCCTTCTTTGCGAAGAGGCAAGAGATGGTGTCTGCGGGCTGTTTCTTCAGGAATGAGCTTTTCAAGTCCCTGACTTTTCACAGGGGTCAAGCCCCCGGATTCGCGTGACAGAAAGGCGACATTAAGCTGTTTTCCCAACGTGACGGCAAAGTCTTTCGGTGTGATGGCGCCCATCTTGACCAGGATCGCCCCAAGAAAATCGCGCGGAGCTTTTTTCTGGGCCTCCAGGGCTTTAGCCAGCTGGTCTTTGGTGATAAGCCCTTCGCGGATCAGGATGTCGCCGAATTTGAGGTAGGGTTTGGCCATGGTCTTAGCGGTTGGGTTTGGAACCCGTCTTGCCGCTTGTAGTGCCGAGCGCTTGGGTCATTTCCCGTTCGATAATAGGGCTGACCGGGAGCTTATTCCCTTTCCAGGCATCGAGCGATTCGCCGACTTCGCGGTCTTTAAAGTTGTCAAGCATCCGCTTGATCGCGAGGTCTCTGCCCCCGACCAAAGAGGTGGGTGTCGCGCTTTCAGCCGCCAAACTATCGTAACCTGTCACAAGGTGGGGCGTAATGAAGATCAAAAGCTCTCTTTCCACATTGTCTTTATCGTCATATCTGAAGGCCTGGCCGACGAGCGGGATACTGCCTAAAACAGGCACTTTTCGTGAGGAAAGTTTTC
>JACPXO010000036.1 GCA_016196505.1 Candidatus Omnitrophota bacterium | reverse complement strand
GGAGCTTGTTCTTGCGATAAACGTAGCGCCGCCAGAAACGCCCATGGCGATCGGGTTTAGGGCGTACTCGAGGGACCCGTCCGGAGAGGTGCTTGTGATGAAACCGCGGTCACTGGTCGGGGAGAACTGCCCCTTCGTGAGTCCGTAGATTTGGTTATTCTGAACGACGTGAGTGAGGTCCGGATTTCTCCGCATCGCGTGCAAAAAGTGATTTCCGCCGATGCCCAGACCGTCCCCGTCCCCTGTGACCACCACGACTTTCATCGAGTGGTTCACGAGACGTATGGCCTGCGCGATCGGGAGCGCCCGGCCGTGAAGGGAATTATAGCCGTTGCTCCGGATGTAATAAGGCACTTTTGACCCACAGCCGATGCCGGAGACCACCATGATTTGATAGGGCTCGAGGCCTTGGGCCACGAGGGCTTCTTTGAGGCATTTGAGAATGGGGAAGTCGCCGCAGCCGGGGCACCACGTGGACTGTTCCGGGCTTAGGAAATCGTCAAGCTTTGACATGAATTTTTGCCTCCTCTTTCAAGTTCGCTATGATCTCTTCGGGAGAAAACGGCCTGCCGCTGTATTTTAAGATCTTCGCGTCCATCTTGATCCCGGTGCATCGGCGAATGACGTTTGCGAGCTGCCCCGTGTAGTTGTTTTCGATGGCGACGAGGGTCTTGGCCTTTTCAAGCAGCGGCCTTGCCTTGTCTTCGGGGAACGGCCAGATATCCGTAAACTTCAGGAAATTTATTTTTTGGCCGTTCTTTCTCAAACGATCCACTGCCTCGCGGATGGAACCGCAGGTCGAGCCCCAGCCGACGAGAGTCACGTCGGCGTCTTTGTCGCCGTAAAGTTCAGGCGCTCTCATGTCTTGCAAGGCCAGATCGAGCTTCTTCATCCTTTTTTCCATCATTTTGCTGCGCAGATCGGCATCTTCTACCGCGTAACCATACTCGGTGTGCTCGTCGCTTGTCGTCACAAACACCGCGTGGGGATGGCCGGGAATAGCCCGTGGAGAAATGCCGTTGTCGGTGATCGCGTGGCGCTTGTAATCCGTGATACGGTCGAGCTGTTCTTTGGTGAGAAGCGACCCGCGGTCGATCTTTACTTTTGAAAAATCGAAGCGGCTTTTGTCTGTAGAGCACAAGTGCGAAGAAAGGTAAAGATCGCTCAGGATGATCACCGGACATTGGTATTTTTCGGCCAGATTGAAAGCCCTCCAGCCGGCTTCGAAACATTCCTCGATAGTGCCGGGAGCGATCACGATCCGGGGCGCTTCGCCCTGAGAGGCGCTGATTACAAACTCAAGATCCGGCTGTTCGGTGCGTGTCGGCAGTCCCGTCGAGGGGCCGCCGCGCTGAACCTCGGCGATCACAAGCGGAGTTTCGGTCATGCTGGCCAATCCCAGCGCCTCCACCATAAGACTGAATCCGCCCCCGGACGTGCAGGTCATCGCGCGGACACCCGCGTGATTGGCGCCGATGGCGAAAAGGATCGCCGCGATCTCATCCTCGGTTTGTTTTGAAACGATGCCGTATTGGTTTGCTTTGGCGGTGATGTACTCAAAAATGGAAGTGGCGGGGGTCATGGGGTAGGCGGAAATGAATTTGCAACCGGCGGCGATGGCTCCAAGCCCGATCGCCTGGTTGCCATGCAATACCATCCGCCGCCGCGTGGGGTTGGCATCGATGACCTCTAGTTTATAATCGAAATTTTTCGAGTACTGCTCTTGAGCGAAGTCGTAACCGGCTTTGGCCACGGCCAGGTTTTTGGCGACGACGTCTTCGCCCTTTTTCTTGAAATTGGTCTTGATGATATCCTCGACACGTTCGAACGCGTAGCCGGTGATCCCGAACGCCGCGCCCATGGCGCAGGTGTTGGACATGATACGGTGTCCGCCGATCTCTGTCGCGAGTTTGGAAAAGGGGACCGGGCAGGCCTTGGCGCCGAGTGAGCGTATCGATTCGGCATCGTAACTGAGCGCCTCATCATAAAGGATAGCGCCGCCTTTGACGATCTCGTGTTTGTGGCGTTCGATACAGTCTTTGGTAAATGCCAGTAAGAGATGCACGTCGTCGGTGAAAGTTTTTAACTCCTGAGTACTGACACGCAGTTGAAAAAAGTTGTGTCCGCCGCGGATTCGGGACATGTAGTCCTGATTGGCAAAAACGTAGAGGCCGCCCCTGGTTAGGGCCTTCGTCAGCCCGGCGCCGCCGGACTCGACGCCCATGCCCGCTTCACCGCCGATCTTGATCGTCATGTTGTTCTTAATCATCGCTTCTCCTTAAAAAGACCTGTGGACTCGAACTTTTCTTGGGAATTATAAAAACTTTAGGGTTTCAGGCACTGCGAAAGAGCTTAGTGTACATGAATTTAAAAGGATGTTCAATAAAATTTAATCGATTTGCCCCCACGATCCACCTAGACACACTGCCCTTCTCGCCCCAAGGGGGTCTTCTTTCAGCGAGACACGCGTCGACTGCCCCACCGAGGCAGTCTCGCTCGTGACTCGGCT
>JACPXO010000047.1 GCA_016196505.1 Candidatus Omnitrophota bacterium | reverse complement strand
GTCATCTACGGCGATGTGTCCCGGCCCAGGCCCATGACGGTGGAGTGGACTCGGTACGCGCAGTCTTTGACCGAAAAACCCGTGAAGGGGATGCTGACCGGGCCGATCACGATCCTCCAATGGTCTTTCGTACGTGACGACCAACCCAGGAGCCGTACGGCCAAACAGATAGCTCTCGCCATCCGTGACGAAGTGACTGACCTTGAGAAGGCGGGAACGTCCGTCATCCAGATCGACGAGCCGGCGATCCGCGAAGGGCTGCCTTTGAGAAGGTCGGACCGGGCCCATTACCTCAAGTGGGCGGTGGACGCCTTTCGGCTTGCCTCATCGGGAGTCAAAGACGAGACTCAAATCCACACGCACATGTGCTATAGCGAATTCAACGATATCATCAAGTCCATCGCGGCCATGGATGCGGACGTGATCTCCATCGAGACTTCCCGGTCGCAGATGGAACTTTTGGACGCCTTTGTGAAATTTCGTTACCCGAATGAGATAGGTCCCGGGGTTTATGACATCCATTCTCCGCGCGTGCCTACCTTGGAGGAGGTCAAAGCGCTGTTGGTCAAGGCCGGCCGTCTCTTACCTAAAGAAAACATCTGGGTGAACCCGGACTGCGGCTTGAAAACACGCGGCTGGGAGGAAACCACGCTTTCGCTCAAGACCATGGTCGAGGCCGCGAAGGCCCTGAGGGGACCGGGACGGTTTTGATCGAGATTGATGAGCGTTTTAAGCGGGGTTTGGAACTTTTTGACCAGGGTGAATTCTTTGAATGCCACGAGGTGATCGAGGACCTCTGGCTCAAGACGGATTCCGGGAACCCCTACCGCGATCTGTACAAAGGGGTGATCCAGGCCGCCGCGGCCCTTCATCAGCACCGGCGCGGGATCACGAGCGGCGCTGAGGGGCTTTACAAAACCAGTGTGGGGTATTTGAATAAGTATCGCCCCCGGGCGCTCGGGCTCGATGTGAACGCTTTCATCGAAAAATTAAAAGCAGGGATGAACCGATCATGAATATCCAGGAATCGTGGGAAAAGGCGTTGAAACACACCGAGATCATCCGCCCGCGGGTGATGCCTCTCGAGACCTACGCCACGACTAAACTTCCTTATATCTTTCTATCGGAGTCTCAAGTGAACCGCGGCGATACCGTGGTCCGGAAAGGCGAGATCTTCGTGGAAAAACCGGCCATACTCCTACCGTTCAACCTGCCTCAGTTCGAGGGGTTTGAATTTGAAGAGGGGATGCGCATCAACGAGGATTTTCTAAAAAGTTTTTTCCTCGTGCGCGGCATCACATTCCCGTCGCTCAAGTACAATAACAAAACAAGCTCCTTGGATGTTTACGAGGGGCGGCTCGACAAGGCCGTGGAGTTCCACGGCAATCTTCTCGCGCGGCAGGAAGACGTGTCCACGGGTCTCGTGGTCGGCGCGGAGGACGTGTGGCAGTTTTCGGTGCTCATTTTCATCTGCGGTCAGGTCGTGCGCTCAGGGAGCCCTCGGCAAAAGTGGAAAAAACTCGGCTGGCGCCTCAAACAGTTTTCCCTTTTGCCGTCTCCCGGTGCGACTTGGCGAAGAGTCCAACTGCCGCGACAAAAGTCCCTTCGGAGAACAAGGCTTTGTCTCCGGGAGTATTCCTGAGTCAATAACCCTCCGAGCCACGAGGGGGTCTTCTTTCAAGCGAGACCTTGACGAGAGCGAGCCTGCCTGCCGGCAGGCAGGGACGAAGGCGCCCGCTTAAAGGACAGGACCCCGAGAATGCTGGCAGGTAGAGAAAGTTCTCTGGCAGTTCGTGGGATTGATGCTGGACAGGACCCGCTCAGGTAAATTGTTCGAAGTGGATCTTTTCTTTCGGGATGTTCATTTCAAACAGGGCCGCTTTGAGCTGTTGGCACATGGGCACGAGGCCGCACCCGTAAAAGTCCAGCCCTTGAGTCCGGCCGCCAAAGGTTTTCTTCACGACCTCCTGGACATAAGCGGTCTCTCCGGTCCAGTTTTTCCCGCGGCTCACCGTCGGGATAAAATGAAAATTGGGCCGCTTTTCAGCCAGGGCCTTCCATTCCTTCTCGTAGAGGATGTCCGTTTCGTAACGGTTCCCGAAAATAAGCCAGAGGTTCTTGGCGCAATTCTTTTCGTAAAGGTTTTGGATCATCCCCCGAAGTGGCGCCACGCCCGTACCCGTTCCGACGAAGACGAGGTCCTCTTCCCAGGGTTCGCGCACCGTGAAAACCCCGTAGGGGAGACTCGTGTGAATGACATCGCCTTCCTTCAGGCCAAAGAAAAAACTCGAGACAAATCCGCCCTCGACGAGTTTGATGCAAAGTTCGATGTGATTTTTGTCTTGCGTGAGCGAAGGCGAGGAGGCGATGGAATAAGGTTTCTTGTGGGGTTTGCCGTCTTTTTCGAGATGGACCATCAGGAACTGGCCCGCGGCGAAGCGCGTGTCCGTGCCTTGGGGGTATTCGAGCACAAAATGCTTTACGGTACTCGTGAGCGAATCGATCTTGACAAGGCGGGCGTCGATGAAGCGAGGTTTTTCAGCCATTATTTTCGGGTTTCAAACGCTTGCGATGGAGGGGAAGAACTTCGCGTATTTTTGGATCCATTCGTCGGCGGCTTCTTCTTCCGAGATAATATGCCCCAGGGTTTCTGAAATTTTTTTCTGGTACTCGAGAATTTCCAACGTCTCCTCGGCCAATTTCGCCTGGAACGCGCTGTCACGGTCAGTGAATGAAACGCCCGTTCTAAAGCGGGGGGAGGTTGCGTCCTTCTCGGAGTAAACCACCTTTCCCTTGACCGTAAAGAGCTTATCCTTGACCGGGATCGTGATCTGGACCACGGAGCGTTTCAAAAGTTTTTTCTCCCACAGGAAGCTCAAACCCCCTTGGGAAATATTGACCGACTTTGACGGCACTTCAACGCTTTGCCGGACCGGACGGATCACGATCGGAACGTGCACCGGGTGTCTCAGAAAATTGCGCTTTTCCGGGGTCGACAGGCCCATGAATTTCTCCCTAAAACCAATGGAAATAGGATAACATAAAAAAGGCCTTGGAGCGAAAAAATGAGATTCTCTGAAAAAAACCGCTGGCGAACGTCTACCAACCGTATTTCGGAAAAACTCGGCGTTTTAAGAAACCGGGGCAGGCGTGTATTGGACCTCACCGAATCGAACCCCACGCGTTGTGGATTCCGGTACTTGGGACCCGGCCTCTTAAAACCCCTGGCAGACGCCGCGAATCTCGTTTATGAACCCGATTGTCTGGGGCTTCCGGAAGCCAGAGCCGCGGTGTGCCGGTACTACGCGGAGCATGGGGTCACGGTGCACCCCAAGCGCGTCTTTCTCACCGCGAGTACGAGCGAATCCTACGACCATCTTTTCCGGCTTTTCTGCGACCCGCTCGACGGGATCCTCGTCCCCGAACCCAGTTATCCTTTGTTGAGTTATCTAGCGGAATTCTCCGGCGCGCGTCTTGAACCGTATCCTCTGCGGTACCGGCAGGGCCGATGGGGAGTGGACCTTGAACGTTTCCAAGAGGCGCTGAGCCAGGGATCCCGCGCGGTGGTGATCGTGAACCCCAATAATCCCACCGGAAATTTCATGACAAGTGAAGAAACCAAGGCCATCCAGACGCTTTGCCGCTCGAAAAACATTCCGGTCATCGCGGATGAAGTTTTTCTGGATTATGGCTGGGGAAGCGATCGTCCTCAAAGCCTCGCGGATTCAAAAGAGGTCCTCACATTCACCTTGAGCGGCGTGTCCAAAGTTTTAGGGCTTCCCCAGATGAAGCTTTCATGGATGGTCTTGAGCGGACCGGAGGACCTGACCGGTGAGGCCCGGGAGCGGCTCGAAGTGATCGCCGATACTTTTTTGTCCGTCAATACGCCCGCCCAGAGGGCTTTTCCGGACTGGATGGCCAAGCGCGGTGAGATCCGGGCGGAGATCCTTGGGCGACTCAGGGAAAATCATCAAGCGCTTCTCGCGGTCTTTGGAACGGACGGCCCGGTTCGTGTGCTTGAAGCCCAAGGCGGGTGGTACGCGGTGCTGGAGTCTCAGTCCTCGCTCACCGACGAGGAGATCGTGCTGCGTCTTCTCGAAAACGAGGGGGTGCTTGTGCATCCGGGCTATCTCTTTGATTTCCCGGCCGGCAATTTCCTGGTCTTGAGTCTGCTCCCGCCTCCCGCCCTGTTTCAGGAGGGCATTCAAAAACTTTTCGCGGCCCTTCGAAGTTCATGAGGGTCATTGACAAGCGCACCCGGGAGACTTACAATGAAAAAAATTCGTGAAGGAAGAAAATTAGGGAGGTCTCATGGGAAAGGGATCGGGAGGGGGCCGGGCAACTTCAAATCTTCTCAGGTTGTCTGGCCTTATTTTTTTCCTCGTGGGCGCTTTTCATGTCCTGCGTTATTTTTTACAGATAGAGTTTAAAGTCGGGACCCTGGAGATCACTTATCTTGGCAGTTTGGTCATCGGGTGCCTGCTCTTGGCTCTCTCCGTGGCGTGTTTTACGAATTCCAGGTGAGTCAATATATTACAAATTTAGTAATATATACTATTACCAAATTAAAATAATTATTACAAATTACTTGACATTTAGTCTCTGCCGGTATAGGATTTCCTCCGTCAAATCGATCCATTAAAATAAAGGAAGGGCGGCCCTATGGCTTTGCGCGAAATAGAGAGTGCCTCCAACGTTCTTGAGGAAAAACTGTCCCAGGCGCTTTCTCCTGAACACGAGGCGGAGATCCGGCGTTTTGAGGTGGAGATAGACCGGCTTGAAAAAGGGGAGCTTGACCCCGACGATTTCAGGCGGTTTCGTCTCGAAAACGGGGTTTACGGCATACGCGGAACCACCGACCGGCATATGATCCGTATCAAGATCCGCTACGGCCTTTTGAACGCTCTTCAGCTTGAATGCATCGCGGATATCGCCGAAAAATACGCTCCTAATCAACTTGCGCATGTGACGACGCGGCAGGCGATCCAGCTTCACGAGATCAAGCGCACCGAAGTCCCGGGGATCTTGAGGCGTTTGGCCCAGGTGGGGCTCACGACGCGTGAGGCCTGCGGCAATACGGTGCGCAACGTCTCGGCTTCTCATTATGCCGGGATCTCCCCCAGAGAAGTTTTTGATGTGACTCCCTACGCGGACCTCCTCAGTCTTTATTTCCTGAGAAACCCGGTGTGCCAGAACCTCCCGAGAAAATTCAAGATCGCTTTTGAAGGAAGCCCCGAGGAGGATTACGCCAAGGTCGGGATCCATGACCTTGGGTTTGTGGCACGAAAGCAGGTGGTGAACGGCAAAGAAGTGAAGGGTTTTTCCGTCTATGTCGGCGGCGGCCTTGGCAGCACGCCTTTTCCGGCTCAGCTTTTGGA
>JACPXO010000034.1 GCA_016196505.1 Candidatus Omnitrophota bacterium | reverse complement strand
GAGACTTGGCCGCTCTCATCGAGGATGAGCGGCATATAAAAAACGGCGCCGACGGTTTTGCCGACGACGCGCGCCTGGACGTCCAGGCCGTACTCTTTGCGGGAAATTTTTTCGATGGAATCAACGACGGTGTTGGCCGGATAGGTGTAACGCGGCCCGCAGCCCTGGGCGAAAAACAGAAAAACTAAAAACCAGCAACCGGCCAAAACAAAAGCCCGATCACTGGTTTCTGACCTTACTGAGTTACGGATTTTTCGGGATGTATTTCGCCGTGACCCGGGGATTGGACTTCCCATATTCTTTGAAGATCGCCTCAATTTCATCGTAATCCAGTTCTTCCCGTTGGATAAGTTCCTGAGCAAAACGCTCGAAGATCACGTGTTCCTTCTTAAGCAGATCTTCGACGTTTTTCATACAGGACTGAATAATCTCGTGGGTTTCCGCGTTGAGTTTGTCTTTGACACTGCCCGAAAGCTGTTCAGAGGGGATGCTCGCGTAGTCTCCGAGGGACTCGGACTTCCCCATCCCGAGGCGCCACACCATGTGGTGAGCCAGGCGCATCGCGTGCTGGAAGTCGCTCGAGACGCCGCTTGACGTGACCCCGAACTTGATCTTCTCGGCGACATAACCGGCGATCAACACGCGGATCTCAGCCAAAAACCAGTCGCGGTTGCGGAACATCTCGTCTTCCATCGGCAGCGAATACGTGACCCCGCCCGCCGGGCCTCTGGGAATAATGGAGGCCTTGAACACGTCGTCGGTCGGATGGATGAGGTAGGTCACGATGAGATGCCCGGTTTCGTGATACGCCGTGATGCTCTTTTCTTTGTCGCTGACCTTACGGTATTTCTTCAACCCCAGATCAATGCGCTCCATGGCTTCCGACAAATGGTCCGCGGTCACCGTGTCATTCTTGGTGCGCGTGGCGATGAGCGCGGCTTCCTTGGCGATATTCGCGATGTCCGCGGGGCTTTTCCGCACGGCCTTTCTGGCAAAACGCGCGATATCGAGGGTCTGGTCGTACTTGACCCTTGAAAGGTAGTACTTGAAAAGGTCCTCTCGTTCCTGAAGGTCGGGTCGGTCGACATAAATTTTCCGGTCAAAACGGCCGGGCCTCAAAAGGGCCTCGTCGATCGAGTCCTCGGGGGCGTTGGTGGCGCCGATGACGATCACGTTCTCGTCCTTGTCTTTCAACCCGTCCATCTCGGCCAAGAGCTGATTCTGCGTGGAATTGGTCTCCTCCGTCCCCCCAAAAGCGCTGAAAACACGCTTCCGGCCCACCGCGTCGATCTCATCGATGAACACGATGCAGCCCCCATCGGCGTAGGCCAAACGGCGGGCTTTCTGGAAAAGCTGGCGTACGCGCGAAGCGCCCACGCCCACGAATACTTCGACAAATTCTGAACCCGACATGGAGATAAAAGGGATCCCGGCTTCCGTCGCGATGGCTTTGGCCAGATAAGTTTTTCCGCAACCTGGCGGGCCCATCATGAGCATCCCGCGGATGATACTGCCCCCGATCTTCTTGATGCGCGCGCGGTCCTGGATGAGCCCTACCAGTTCTTTGGCCTCGAGCTTGGCACCTTCCATCCCGATCACGTCTTTCCAGTGAACATCCACCCCCTCGCCGCGGATCTTGCGTTTTTTAAGCTTCTGGAGGCCTCCCTGGAGCACCCAGGAATAAAGTACGACAAAGATCACGGCGCTGATCGTGGCTTGCAAACCCATCGTGGAAAGCCAGGCCACCATGTAGGAGCGTTGATAAGAATCGATCGACCCCAGGGCCGCGATCGGGATCCAAAAAATGAAGATCACCCACGCGATCACCGTGATCTTGATCCAATGGTTCCACCAAAACAGTTTTAATTTACGCCAGAACATAAAGACTCCGCCGGTTATCTTTCTCTCTTCTTGTGCCGGTCTCTCCGCCGTCTTTTTTTTCTTTTGTGAACCGCCATCTTATGGCGTTTTCTTTTTCTGCCGCAGGGCATCCGTTTTCCTCCGTTTGTTGCTAGTCGCTAGTTCTTTACTAGCAACTAGCGACGAGCGACTTTCAATAAATAACCTTATTTAAGGGGTACTCAATGATCCCTTCCGCGCCGGCTTCTTTCAGCCGCGGGATAAGCGTTCTCACGATCTTCTCGTCGATGATGGTGTCCACGTCCATCCACTTTTCTGCATTCGTGGACAAATCCACCGCCAAATTCGATACGGTCGGGTTTTTCAGCGAGGGCAACAGGGAGATGATCCGCTTCAAATCCTTCTCCCGCACGTTCATCTTGAGGCCCACTTTCGCTTCGGCGTTGATGGCCCCCTGGAGAAGCATCGCGATGTGTTTCATCTTCTGCTTTTTAAACTTGTCCGTCCACGCTTTTTTATTCGCGATGAACTGCGTCGTGGAGTAGCACAGCGTTTCCACGATCCGGAGGTTGTTGGCCCGAAGCGATGAGCCGGTTTCCGTGAGTTCCACGATGCCGTCCACAAGTCCCGACGCGACTTTCGCCTCGGTGGCGCCCCAGCTGAACTCGACGTCGGCCTTGACCCCTTGACCCTTTAGATACTTTTCGGTGAACCCTTTGAGCTCGGTGGCGATGCGCTTGCCGTTCAGGTCTTTGACGCTTTTGATGGCCGAAGGGTTCGGGACCGCCAGCACCCACCGCACGGCGTTCATGCCGGTTTTAGCGTAGGCCAATTCCTGAATGCGCACGACGTCCGAGCCGTTCTCCTGGATCCAGTCCTCGCCGGTGATACCGCAGTCGAGAGCCCCGTCCTCCACGTAGCGCGACATCTCCTGCGCCCGGATGAGCACCGCCTCGATCTCCTCGTCAT
>JACPXO010000033.1 GCA_016196505.1 Candidatus Omnitrophota bacterium | reverse complement strand
CGCGACGCCTACGGCAAAGCGCTCGTGGAACTCGGCAAAGAGAACCCGAACGTCGTCGTGCTCGACGCGGACCTTTCGAAGTCGACGCGGACGGACGCGATCGGCAATGCGTTCCAGGGCCGCTTCATCGATATCGGGATCCAGGAGGCCAATCTCGTCGGCATCGCGTCGGGGCTCGCCTCCTGCGGCAAAATACCTTTCATCAGCTCTTTCGCGTGCTTTCTCATGTGCAAAGGGTACGAACAACTGCGCATGGGCGTGGCCTTCCCCGAGCTCAACGTGAAAGTGGTCACTTCCCACGGAGGCATCAGCGTCGGGGAGGACGGGGCGTCCCAGCAGTCCGTTGAAGATTTTGCTTTGGCGTGCACGCTCGCGCATTTTACGGTGATCGTTCCCTCAGACGAATTCTCGGCGAAGGCCCTCATCAAGCAATCGGCCGCTCATCCGGGGCCGGTTTATGTCCGCACCGGGCGTTCGAAAGCCCCCGTCATTTATAACGAAAAAAGCGTTTTCCAGATCGGGAAAGGGATCCGCCTCCGCGAGGGGCGCGATGTGAGCATCCTCGCGTCGGGTCTCATGGTATTCGAAGCGTTGGAGGCCGCCGAACTCTTGAAGGAAAAAGAGATCAGCGCTTCTGTTCTCGACCTGCATACGCTAAAGCCGCTCGACACCGCTTTGCTCTTGGAGGAATCCAAAAAGACAGGGGCTTTTGTGGTCGCTGAAGAGCACCTGGTTTTTGGGGGGCTTGGCAGCGCCGTGGCCCAGTTTACGGCTCAAAATTGTCCTATCCCCGTGGAATTTGTCGGCCTTAAGGACACTTACGCCGAATCCGGCACACCCGAAGAGCTTTTTGAAAAGTACGGTTTAACCTCCCGCCATATCTTCCAAGCCGCCCAAAAGGCCGTTTCTCACAAATCCAGATAGTTTCCATATTAGGAAAGGGGTGACAACGAACCCCCCCGTGAGGTATAAAAGAAGACAGCATTTTTACGGGGCGTAGCTCAGCTTTCCGCCTGCTGTTTCACAGCAGGACGGACCCGTCCTCGCCCAAGGCGAGGCGGGGGCTAGAATAGAACGTCAAAGTTTTATTGGGTGTGGGGTATTGATAAGATTACGGGGCGTAGCTCAGCTTGGCTAGAGCGCTTGCTTTGGGAGCAAGAAGTCGCGCGTTCAAATCGCGCCGCCCCGATAAAATTTTGTCCCCGTAGCTCAGTTGGATAGAGCAACGGATTTCTAATCCGTGGGTCGCGTGTTCAAATCACGCCGGGGACGCCAATTTTTATGCCAAAGACAGCTCCGAACGCGATCAAAAAAATTCTTTTCACCTTAACGGTATGGGCGCTCTTTTTTGGGGCGCTCGAGGCCGTTTCAAGGGTTTTTTTCGTAAGCCCTGGCGCCAAGGATTACGTGGAACGGAGGATACTCGAGCAAGGTCTCCGAAAGGCGAAGGCGCCCGGGGAATTTCGCATCCTCTTTTACGGCGAATCCACGATGCAAGGCGACGCCCTTTACCCCAAGTCCACCCTGGACAAATGGGTGCTGCTTTATCTCGAAGACCTTTTACCCGAACACGCCAGCCGCAGGGTCAAAACCTACAATTTGGCGCGCCTGGGCGCCAACAGCCGCTTCATTACGCAGTCTTTTTTGGATACGGTTTCCTACCAGCCGGACCTGGTCGTTTTTTACATGGCCCACAACGACTTTGTCCAGTTGGACAACCGCCACTCGAACCTTGACCCAACACCCCTGCGTTTCGGTCAAAAGGGTTATTTCCGGGAACTTGGCCGGGCGCTCGTTAAAAAAAGCGCTTTTTTGTCCGAACTGAACCGGTTGAGCATCCGGTTAAAGATCGCCCGGCACGAAAAAAGGGACGCTCGGGCCGGAAAGAAAGAAGAGTTGACCATCGAAACGTGGGAAAAATTCTACAGTCCGACCTACGACACGCTCGACCGCGGGTCTCCGGTTTATCAAAAGATATTCGAGCATTGGCGGCACAATGGGCAAAGCATTATTTCGGAATGCCAAAAAAAACACATCCCGGTCGTTTTTTTTGAGTCGTTGGCCAATTACCGGGAATATCCCCCCAATGAATCCGGCCACGACCCGTCTCTGACCGGAACGGATCTTGACCGGTGGTCTCAGCGGTACGCGCAGGCGGAATATCTGTTTCAAGCCGGGGATTATGGGAAGGCCTTGGAAGGGTATGAACACTGCAAAAATATCGATCCCGGGCACGCCATGACCTACTACCGTTTGGGGCAGTGTTACGAGCGGTTGTCACGTTTTGAAGAAGCCAGGGCGTGTTACCTGGCCGCGAGCGACAGGGACCGCGTGCCGCTTCGCGCTCCGTCCGACGTGAACCGTTACTACGAAGAGCTGAGAGGGGCGGCCTTGCCCGGGGTCTATGTGATCCAGAGCCAGGAGGTGCTGGAGATCCATTCACCGAGCGGCATGGTCGGCGGCGATCTTGTGCTGGACACGATGCACCCTTCTTTGAAAGGCCAGGCGCTCTTGGCGCTTGAGATCGTGAAACTGATTTATGAAAAAGGGCTTTTGGTCCAAGAGGAGGGATGGAACTGGGGGGCTCTCAAGTCCTCGGACGCCCTTCGCGAGAAGCTTGGGTTCGACGAAAATTTCGAGGCCGGGCTTTATTTGCAAAAGGCCTCTTATGTCGGAAGGTTTTACGACAAGGCCATAGAGTATTCCAAGCGGTCGCTCGCGCTTCAGCCGGACTCTCTTATGGCCAAAAGAAGTTTGGCGTGGGCTTATTGGCGGAAAGGGGAAGAGGAAAAGGCCGTGGCTATTTACTCCGACGTTTATGACAAAACCCCTCGGGAAATTTTAAAAGTATTCTCAGAAAATCCGGACCTGGCCCGGCAGGTGTGGGCCCGACGAAAACTTCTCGGCCGCGCTACCCCGGGCGCTTTTGTCTAATGGGCAAAAAGATCTTTTGGGTCGCGCTCGTGGTTTTGGCCGGTTTCTTTGTCTTCTTCGGCGCCTTGGCCCGGCAGGCACCGGTATTGTTCGAGAAAGCCATCAGCGGCTCTCTCGATAAAAAAGTCGGGATAGGGAAAGTTGATTACCACTTTCCGCTGGAGTTCAGGGTCCGCGGTCTCAAGATCTTTGGGGAGCCGCCCTTTGAAGGCAAGATCTCCTTTGCGGCGGATGAGATCCGTTTCAGCGTCTCACCGCTTTCGATGCTGCAGACAAAACTCGTGATCGAGAACATCCAAGCCGATGGCGCCTTGATCGTTTTAAGAAAGTTCGATCACGCGCTCGGGCCTCCCTTTTTAGACATTCTCAAGCGCCGGGTCGAGATCAAGCGGATCCGGTTCACGCACAGCCATTTTTTGTTCATGGATTATGACGCTGAGGGCGGCTTGGCCGTCGGCCTTGACCGCGTCGATGTGGAGGTCACCCATGTTTTTCCGCGCGGAGTTCCCGAGCGGACCACTTTCCGTCTCTTCGCCGATCTGATACAGGGCCGCGGACGCCGCGCGGCTCAGCTCAAGTTCAGCGGATGGGTAGACGCTTATTCGCCAACCCTGGAAGCCGAGCTCGAGCTTAAGGAGGCGCATCTGCCGTCGATCCGCTCTTACTACGGGGAAACCGGAGAAGCGGAGGCCCAAGACGGGACGGCGGACATCAGTGCCGCTTTTCGGCTCACAGGGCAGGAATTAGTTGGCAGTGTCGACCTTAAGATAGTAGGATTATTGTTTAGGGAGGACCAAGCCGGCAGTCCATTTTTCGGTCTAAAAGCGGGAGAGGTTCTAAGACTCTTGGGCGACCCGCCGGGCCGGCTGGATCTGGCCGTTCCCTTTCGTTGGGACCGGCGGGACTCTTCCGGGAAATTAAAGGATATTTTGAGAAGCGGCGTGGAGGCGTCCTTAAAGGACCGCGCCGCGAACGGCTTGCTAGCCAAGGACACGCTTTGAAGAAAAAGATCCTGATCCTCATCGCCGGCGTTCTGGTTTTTAGTTTTCTAGGGGTAGTGCTCCTTTCCCAAAAAGCGCCCGGCATGCTTAAAAGCGCCCTCGAGGGGGCGCTCAACAAAAAAGTGGTGATCCGGTCCATCCAGTATAATTTCCCCGGGTTTTTCGAACTCACGGGTTTTGAGATCCAGGAAAACGAGCCCTTTGCCGGAGAGACGGCGTTTTACGCCGATCAGATCGTGCTGGAGGTTTCCGGGTGGAGTTTATTCCAGCGGAAACTCATCGTGGATAAGATCGCGGTGGAGAACGCCACCATCGTGTTCAGAAAATACCGCGATAAACTCATCCATTCGTTGTCCGACGCGATCCAGAAAAGCCATGCCGGATCCGGTGCGGTGTCCGGCGCCGCCGGCCCTGGCCGCTCGGCGGCCGCGCCCTTGCCGCTCGAGATCAGGGATTTTTCGATACAAAACGGGCACTTCCGTTTTGAGGATTATGACGTCCAGCCGGGGGGTTTTGTGACGGTGGTCGACAGCATTCGCGGCTCGATACGCAACATCTCCGTTCCTTTTAGGGCCTCGAGGACCACTTACGAGGTAGCCGCGCGGCTTTTGCAGGGCCGCGGCGAAAGGCCCGCCGAAATGAGTTTTTCGGGCTGGACGGAATTCGCGTCCAAAGATACGGACGCGCACTGGGCTTTGAGCGGGTTGTCGCTGCCTTATTTTCGTCCTTATTATTCGCAGGTGACGCTCGCGACGATCGACAACGGCTATGCCCAGGCGCGCGCTAATTTACGCATAGACCATAAAGAGCTCATGCTCAACATGGATCTTGAGATCCTCAACCTCTTTTTTCAAAGTTATGAGTACGGCAATCAGTTGTTCGGCCTGAGGGCGGAAGAGATCCTGTCCTTTTTAAGGGACCGTTCGGGGCGGCTAAAATTCCAGATCACGGCCCGCTGGAACATCGCGGACAAGAGCATTAAAGCGAAAGACGTCATTCGCAAGAGCATCGAGCATTCCCTCAAGAACACCGTTCTGGGCAACGTCTCCAATATCCTCGAAAACACCCTTCAAAAAATAGGGGAGGGCGGCCTTGAAAACTCCAAGGACGACGTCCAGGAAACTATCAAGAAGTTCAAGGATTTGCTAAAATACTGACCTTTTATGGTGGGCGTAGCTCAGCTTGGTTAGAGCGTCTGACTGTGGCTCAGAAGGCCGAGGGTTCAAATCCCTTCGCCCACCCAGGTTTAATATCCAACCGCGGTAGTCGCTAAAAAACTGAATATTGTCCAAGGGTCTAAGAGGGTCTCTCTTAGAGGGCTTTTGGGTGGTCGGGCCGCCATCTGATTCTTTTGATCAGGGGCGGTTTTTTATTTTGAGCCGCACAGATAAGGAGCATAAAATGTTCTGGGTCCTTGTTGCGGGAATGGTTGCGGCCGTGTTGGCGCTCGTCCTATCGTTCATGATGCATACGTAACTCAGTAATCTATGAAAATAACCCTCCGTCTTATATTTTTCCTGGTAGCGGTCATTGCGATCGGCTCGATAGGGTTTTCGTTTTGGCAGGCGCGTCAGGAGGAATTTCGCCTCAAGAACGAATTGGAAAGACGAGCGAACGTCATTGCCGACAGTCTCAAGGAGTCCATAGAGCCGCTTTTGCCCGCCGAATCCACGCGATCCTTGGAACGTATAGTCAATAAATTCTCGAACCGTGAAAGACTGCTTGGCGTATCTGTTTTTGATATCGAAGGGAATCTCTTGGCGGCCTCGGAGAATCTAAAGGTTACCCTAGAGGATTCTGCCAAGACTATAAAATCAGACCTCCGGGAAGTCGAGCGCTTAAATTCCGGGTACGGAGATTTTTTGACCCTTGCCGGCAGGCCTGTCCATGCCTACTCCATTCCTCTTATCACCGAAGAAAGAACGACGCACGTCTTGACGTTATTTCACGACCGAACTTACATTACTGAGAGGGTCAGGCGTATCTGGGTCAATAGTTTTTGGCGCGCCATGATCCAGTCGCTTCTCGTCGCCCTTACCACGCTCATCATCATTTATTTAGGCGTCATGACCCCTATTCGAAGAACGACCGAGTGGATCCGGCGGTTACGCCGCGGCGAGCCCGTGGAGGAAATGAATCCCAAACACCGGGTTCTTTTGGGGCCGCTCGCGGGCGAAATATCCAAAATGGCCAAAAGTCTCGAAGCCGCACGCCTGGCCGCGGAGGAGGAAGCGCGGCTCAGACAGTCCGCCGAATCGTTGTGGACGGCGGAACGTTTAAAGGAATTTGTGCGCGTAAAACTGGAGAACCGGTCTCTCTATGTGGTGTCGAACCGGGAACCCTATATGCACATGAAGAAAGGGAAAGAGATCGAAGCCATTGTTCCGGCCAGCGGCATGGTGACGGCCCTTGAGCCCGTGCTTAAGGCCTGCGGGGGCACTTGGATCGCGCACGGTTCCGGCGATGCCGACCGCCAAAGGGTGGACTCGCGGGACCGGCTGCGGGTGCCGCCCGAAGAACCCCAGTATCTTTTGAGGCGCGTGTGGATCTCCCCGGAGGAAGAAAAGGGGTATTACTACGGTTTTGCCAATGAGGGGCTGTGGCCGCTTTGTCATGTGGCTCACACGCGCCCGCTTTTTAGGAGCCAGGACTGGCTGCACTATGAAATAGTCAACCGGAAATTTGCCGAAGCGGCCTTGGAAGAATTGGAAAAGGCCTCTGATCCGTGCGTGCTCATCCAGGATTATCACTTCGCCCTCTTGCCACGCCTGATCAAGGCAAAACGGCCGGACGCCCGCCTGGCTTTATTTTGGCACATCCCCTGGCCGAATCCGGAATCCTTTGGGATCTGTCCCTGGCAGAAAGAGATCCTTGAAGGGATGCTGAGCGCGGATATCATCGGGTTTCATACGCAATTTCACTGCAATAACTTTATCGAGACCGTCGATAGGGTGATGGAGTCGCGTATTGATTACGAGCATTTTACGGTATTCCGGGAAGGCCATACCACCTGGGTGAAGCCGTTTCCGATCAGCGTCGATTTTGTCGACAACGGGAATTCGAAAACCGCCGCGGCGGATAGCCCCGAAGTGCTCCTGAAAAAGCACGGGGTCCAGGCCCAGTTTATGGGAGTCGGCGTGGACCGGCTGGATTATACCAAAGGCATTTTAGAGCGCTTCCGCAGTGTGGAGAATTTCCTGGAGTCGAATCCGTTTTACGTGGGGAAATTCACTTTTGTGGAGTTGGGAGCCCCGAGCCGCACGGCGATCCCGCGCTACGCGGAATTCATCGCCGAGATGGAGAAAGAGACCGAGAGGATCAACGGACGGTTCAAATCCAAGAATTGGCAGCCGATCCTTTTCTTGAAAAAGCATCATAGTCACCAAGAGATCCTTCCGTTTTACAGAGCCGCTAACCTTTGTCTCGTCACCTCTCTCCATGACGGGATGAATCTGGTGGCGAAGGAATTCGTCATGGCCAGAGACGATGAAAAGGGAGTTCTCATTTTAAGCAAGTTCACGGGCGCCTGCCGTGAGCTCACGGACGCGTTGATCGTGAATCCCTACGATGTGCTGGAAACGGCGTCAGCCATCAAGACCGCCTTGGAAATGAACGAGGGGGAGCAAAAAGAACGCATGCGATCCATGCGGGACCTCCTCAAAGAACGGAATATTTACAAATGGGCCTCGGACTTGGTGGGAGAGCTTGTCCGTGTGCGTTTTGCCCAGCCCCTATGAAGTACGTGTGGTCTCATTGGCGGTCCCTCGAGACCAGGATCCGGTCTAGGAAGACAAAGTTTTTAATCGTCGATTTTGACGGCACGCTTGCCCCGATCGTCAAAACCCCTCAGGCGGCGTTTTTAAACGGGAAAACCAGAAAAATTCTTCTTGAGTTCAGCCGCTTGAAAACGGTCAAGGTAGCGGTCATCAGCGGCCGGTCTCTGAGAGACCTCATGCCTCATTTTCGTCTCAAGGGAATTATTTATGCCGGTAATCACGGTTTGGAAATTCGTGGAAAAGGGTTTCAGCTGCCTCCCGGGGCGAAAAGGGCAAGGCGGCTTGGCACCGTCATCCGGCTTTTGGGAGCGAAGCTGAGGAAAAATTTTTCCAAGGTAGCCGGGGTGTGGGTTGAGGATAAGCGCTACACCGTGAGCGCGCATTACCGGAATATTCACAAAAAATATCTTCCGTTTCTCAACCGGACCATCGCTCTTTTTAGAAAAAAATACGCCCATTGGCCGGTCGTGTGGCGGAAAGGCAAAAAAGTTTGGGAATTGAGGCCCGGGATCGGATGGGGAAAGGGGGACGCGGCCCTGTATTTAACCGGAAAATTTCCTCGGGCATTGCCGGTCGTGATCGGTGATGACCGCACGGATGAAGACATGTTCAGGACGTTTCGAAAAAAAGGCGTGACCATCCGTGTGGGCCGCTCCAAGCGTTCCTTGGCCGAGTACTATCTGAGATCGCCGGCGGATGTCCGCCGGTTCCTGGGGAGGATCCGGTCGTTATGAAAGCTAAAAACGTCTTTGTCTTCAAGACTCAGTTAAGTTTGGTCGAATCCACCGGCCTGAAGGCCAAGGACCTGGCTGAGTTGTCCCGGTATTTGAAGGAAGTGCCCGAAGAGTCGATTTATTATCACACGCACCACTTTCTCCAACAGCATCAGTACCTGACGCCGGAACCTCCCAATGATTTTGCCTACTGGGTTACGAATGTTCTGCAGGAAGACGAAATGGGCGAGCGGCTCGCGGCGATAGACACCGTAAGTTTCAGCTCGCTTGATTCCATGCGGCAGGCGATCACGGGATCCATCGACAAGTATCTTGAGAAAGCTCCTTTTTTGAGGACAGCCCCTCCCGCGGAAGAGTTTTATTTCATGAAATGTATTTTGTTCGCATTGCCGACCCTCTACAAAGCCGGTGACCTCGGTGAGTTTCTAGACGGTTTAAACAAGGTGAGCATCGGGTGTCTCTACAACCATATTTTTGCGGCCCGGCTCAGGACCCCGATTGGGATGAATGATTTCTCCTATTGGCTGAAAACCGACCTTGGAGAAACGGAGCTGGCCAAAAGCATCGACAAACTCGATCCTTACACGTACACCATGGAAGGCCTTAGGAAGAAGATCATCCATTTAGTTGAAAAAAGATCGGGAAAAAGCGATGCCGGTCCTTGACGACTACGAACCCATCGTCGGCGCCCAAGTGCTGGATGAATTACGGCTTTTGGCCAAAGGTCTCGGCCGCAAAAAAGTCGTGCACGTCAATTCCACGGCGGTCGGAGGAGGCGTGGCGGAGATCCTCAACCGGATGACGCCTCTTCTGAACGAATTGGGCGTGGAGACCCGATGGGAGGTGATCAAGGGGGGCGAGTCTTTTTATGCGGTGACGAAGAAAATCCACAATGCCCTGCATGGAGACCCGCAGGGTCTCCAGGAAAAAGAATATCAGGAATTCTTGGGCGTGCAGGAAGAAAACCTGAAAAATATGGATCTTCGCGAGGATATCGTTTTCATTCATGACCCGCAGCCCGTTGGACTCATACGCCGAAAGAAAGATGCGGGCAACCGATGGCTCTGGAGATGCCATGTGGACGTGTCCAATCCGAATCCTGGTGTATGGAATTTTTTGAGAACTTACGTCGAGCAGTATGATAAGGCCGTTTTCTCGGCGCCGGTTTTTTCCCAGAAACTTTCGATCCCGCAAGCCATGATTTGTCCGTCCATTGACCCTTTGAGCGAGAAAAACCGCGAGATGACTAAAAGTGAGATCGATGGGATCCTCGAACGGCTCAAAATCCCTTTGGATAAACCTATCATCACGCAGGTATCTAGGTTTGACCGCTTGAAAGACCCGGTGGGCGTGATCCAAGCGTTCAAACGGATACAGAAGTACCAAGAGGCAAGACTGCTTTTGGTGGGGGGCACCGCGGATGACGACCCTGAAGGCGCCCAAGTGCTTCTTGAGGTTAAAGAAGCGGCCGGAAACGATCCCGATATTCTGATCCTTTTACTTCCGCCGACCAGCCACCTCGAGATAAATGCCATCCAGAGGGCGTCCACCCTTATTTTGCAAAAGTCCCTCAAAGAAGGGTTTGGGCTGACGATCACTGAGGCCCTTTGGAAAGCCAAGCCCGTGATCGCGGGCGCGGTGGGGGGTATCCCTCTCCAGGTCGCGCACAAGTATTCTGGGATTTTGACACATTCCGTGGAAGGAACGGCCTATTGGCTAAAACAGCTTTTACAAAACCCCCGCTACGCTAAAAAGCTTGGGGAGAATGGCCGGGAGCATGCGCGACAGAATTTTCTATTAACGCGCCACATACGGGACTATCTTTTGCTTTTTTTATCGCTTCGTTACCCCTCCCAATACGTCGTCGATCTCTGAAACTTGAACGATCACCCTATTCGCTCAAAAGAAATCTGGTCGATTTCTATATTGGAATCTTGTTGGCGCGACGGCTTGTAAGCGTCGTTGGTCCATTGAAAACTGAGCGTGTGAGTCCCCGCTGAAACTTCCTTGATTTTGATTTTTCCTGTTTGAAACTCAGTGTCGCTTGCCGGGATGAGCAACGCGCCTGCGTTACGTCCATCCAGGAGCACCTTGATTTTAAAGAAGTTATAACCGTCTACCTTGGTCCAGCCCGGCCACCCGGCGCGGTTTTTTGCCGAAAGAGAAACCTCATAATCTCCCGTCGTGTCAAATTTTATCTTGAATCGCGCTGTTTGGTTGGACCAGTTCGTCGCAATGGAGTTTGCCAAACGAAACCAACGGCCGACGAGAACCGCGTCCAGAGCGCTGACAACGGTCGGACCGCTCACCGTGGAGCTTAAACTGTCGTGGAGGGTGCAGAGTATTTTTTCACGGGCCGGATCCCATTGCCAACTCCCGCCGCTTTGGCAGGCCGGCGACTTTCTCATATACCCTGAGGTGAATAATTCCGTGAAGGAAGAGGAGTTGCTTCCTGTATTTAGGATAAATGTGTCCTCCGCGCGCTGAAAGGCGGCACGATCGGCCAGGCACACGCCCGTCCTTGCGGACTCGCGGATTTTACCCACCGCAGGAGCTACGATCGTTGACGCCATGCTCATGATCGCAAGTACGATGGCGACTTCCAAGAGGGTGAACCCTCTTCGGTCATTTTTCATGAGGCGCATCTCATCCACATAAATTTTACCCAACTTCTCCCTCTTTTCCAAGCT
>JACPXO010000016.1 GCA_016196505.1 Candidatus Omnitrophota bacterium | reverse complement strand
TGAATTCCTCCAAAATACATCTTATTTTCTACGTTAGGAATTACGCTTTAGGATAGCCGGCTTATCACGCCGGCCGACAACCTTCGAAGAGCCGCTTTGGTTTCCTCCCCCCTTTCTTGGGCATAAGTTAGGTCGTCTGACTAACTCTCAATTGCAACGAAAGCTATTGTACCAAACCATGTTAAATCCATGTGACAACGATATTAAACCTAGGAGGGCCTCCTGCCCTCGGCGTATTCACATAACCGCTCCAGAGAACACCTTGAACAGCGCGGGTGGCGGGCTGCACACGTATTTTTCCCGTGCGCTACGATCAGCGCGTGATACTCATTAAAAAGAGTTGTTTGTTTAGGTAGCGCTTTCATGAAAACGGCCTGGATCTCCCCATAGCTTTCCTCTCCGCCCAAAAAACCAAGTCTTGAAAATATCCTTCGGGTATAAGCGTCGACGACAAAAATGGGTTTATGCGCCGCATAAAGCACGATGCTGTCGGCCGTCTCGGGACCTATCCCGTTCACCGATAAAAGCGCTTCGCGAAGCGGCCCGATCGATCGTTTCAAAAGCGTCTTTAAATCGCCTTTGTACCGTTGGCGCAGGAATAGCAGGAAATGTTTGAGACGTCTGGCTTTCACATTAAAATAACCGGCCGGCCGAATGACCCGGGCCAATACGCTTGAAGACACCTCGGTCATTTTTCTTGGCGACAAAAGACGCTTCTTTTTTAAGCCCTGTATCGCCGTCTCTACGTTTTTCCAAGCAGTATTTTGTGTTAGGATGGCTCCCACGATCACCTCAAAGGGAGTCTCCGCGGGCCACCAATGCTGAGGCCCGTATTGTTTCCAAAGCAGGCGGTAAATCGCCGTTAGATCTTTTGGGGACACGCGCGGGTGATGGGCATTCGTCGGTCTCGTCCGAACGCCTTGGGAGTTATTTTAACGCCGGGGGGCGATTGGCGCCTCTTGTATTCGTTCAAATCCACGCTACGAGCCAACCGGTTGACCAGGGCCCGGGGGATGCCGCGCCGGCTGATGGCCTCGACGGACAAGTCCTGTTCCACATAAAGCTCCAAAAAACGGTCCAATAAAGGATAGGGAGGCAAGGTGTCCTGATCCTTTTGATGAGGTTTTAATTCGGCGGTCGGAGGTCGGCGGAGAACGCTCTCAGGGATGGATCGCTTTGGCTCAAGCCCATTCCTATATTTAGCGAGTCTAAACACCCTGGTCTTGGGCACATCTTTAATGACCGCGAACCCGCCGGCCATGTCCCCATAAAGTGTGCAGTAACCCGTGGCAAGCTCACTTTTATTGCCTGTGGTTAGGACCAGATAGCCAAACTTATTTGACAGGGCCATCAGGAGGGTCCCGCGGATACGCGCCTGGAGATTTTCCTCGGTGCTGTCCATGCGCAGCGCTCTAAAAACCCGTTTGAGCGCCTCAAGGTACTTGCGGAAAATGCCGTCGATCTTGAACTCGAGGCAAGGAATCCCAAGATTCGAAGCCAGCTGTTTTGCGTCGCGGTAAGTCCCGCGCGAGGTATAGCGGGAAGGCATGGTCACCCCGATGACGTTGTGGCTCCCAAGGGCATCGACGGCGATCCGCGCGACGAGCGCCGAATCTATCCCCCCGCTTAAACCCACCAACACTTTTTTAAACTCGTTCTTACGGACATAATCCCTTGTTCCGAGCCGAAGCGCCGAATAGATCTCGGCGTCATCGCTTAAAAGACCCCTTCTTTTTTGCGGGGATGGCCCGTCGCCGTTCCCGATCGGGATATCCACCGTCACCACGTCTTCTTCAAACCGCTTAGCCCGGGCTATCACTTTCCCATCACGGGTCACAACGAGACTGCCCCCGTCAAAAACCAGCTCGTCTTGGCCGCCTATTAAATTGAGATACACGACGTTTGAGCGGGTTTTTCTCGCGAGGCCCTGAAGAAGCGCCTCCCGCTCTTTTTGTTTACCCCGGTGATACGGCGAGGCGGAGATATTCACTAAAAGGTCCGTCCTCCGGACGGCGCGGTTCCGGTACACAAGACTGTCTTTTTGCCAAATATCCTCGCAAATAGTAAGGCCGCATCGTTTCCCGTTCAATTGAAACAGGCCGTTCGAAACGCCCGCGCTGAAGTACCGTTTTTCGTCAAAAACCCCGTAGTTGGGAAGCTCGAGCTTATGGTAACTCAACCGGTGCTTCCCATCGGAAAACACTGCCGCGGCGTTGTAAAGCCGGCCTTTTTTATCACGATCCACGAATCCAAGGATCACGCCAAGCCCCCGTGTGTGGGGTGCGATCGAACCGAGCGTTTGGAGGTTTTCTGTGACGAACTTTTCTTTGAATAAAAGATCTTCGGGAGGGTATCCCGTCAAAGTGAGTTCGGGGAAAACCGCCAAATCGGCTCGGCCGGCCTTGGCGATCTCGATGGCCTTCAGGACCTTCTCCCGGTTGCCCTCAAAATCACCCACGGTGGTGTTGATCTGAGCGAGGGTGACCCGGAGGTTGTTTTTCTTCATTTTAGTCCTGGCTCAAAGTCAGTTGGGAGTGACTGTCTTTTTCCAATGTGAGGGAAAGAAGTTTCACGGGGGAAATGGCTTTCTTGACGATCCCCCAAAAAACAGTCGTCAAATTCAATTCGTTGATGGTTGAACCCTTCAGAAAATCCACGTGCAACCCGAGATCCCGAGAATGCACCTTATCGATCAAGGCCTCCCGGACCTGCCGTGTGAGCCGTTCTTCCAGACCATCGGCATCGGACGCGTCCACCGTCACGTTCAGGGTGTAATTATGGGCGTGCACGCGCGCGCCCTCGGAATAACTCGCGCTGAAACAAAACCGCTTGGTGAGCTGAACTCGCATTTACTTTCTAGCGGCGATCAATTCCATGAATTCCATGCGGGTGCTTCTATCCGAACGAAAAGCCCCAAGCATCGTGCTGGTCACGCAAACCGCGTTCTGTTTTTCCACGCCCCGCATGGCCATACAAAGATGCAGGGCCTCGATGATCACCGCGACCCCTAAAGGGTTCAAGGCCTCTTTGAGACAATTGGCGATCTGCTGGGTCATTCGTTCCTGAACCTGGAGCCGCCGCGCGAACAACT
>JACPXO010000010.1 GCA_016196505.1 Candidatus Omnitrophota bacterium | reverse complement strand
CTTTGAGATCTTTTTGACGCGCGCGCGACCTAAAATTTTCACCAGGTGATGCACCGTGGATGAGCTTGTGAACGTAAGGAAATCGGCCTGACCTTTCTCAAGCGCTTCTCGGGAGTTCTGCGAGATCCCGGACGGGAGGCGGGTCGTGTAGGCGGTGATGCGTTCTACCCAAGCCCCCCTTTTCCTTAAGTCCTCTTCCAAATTTTTTGGAGCGATATCGGTCCTGTAAAGCAACACTCTTTTGCCGCGCAAGGAGATCGACCGCCTTTGAAATTCCCCGATAAAAGCCGCCGTCTCAAATGTTTTTGGCTCAAGGTCCGGCCTGACCCCGTTCCGCTCAAGCGCCAAACTGGTTTCAGGGCCGACGCTCGCGACGCGCACGCGGCCGAGGATCCGGGCGTCCTTTTTAAGGTTTTTAAGCCGCTCAAAGAACGCCTCGACGCCGTAAGTGCTCGTAAAAACCACCCATGAGTAACGGGCGATATCCCGGAGTGAGCGGTCGAACGCAGCCGGGTGCGGCACCGGCCGTATTTCCAGAAGCGGCAGCTCCAACACCTCGGCCCCCAAATCATTTAAGCGGGCTTTGAGTACGCTTCCTTTGTCTTTGGTCCGCGTGATCACGACGCGTCGCCCAAAAAGAGGCAAACGCTCATACCACTCAAGTTTCCGTTTTAAACCAACGACGTCGCCTACGATGATGATCGAAGGCGCGCCCAACTTTTTTTGCCGGACCACCGAACCGATAGTTTCTAAAGTGCCTTCACAGCTTTTCTGGCGCGGGAGCGTGCCCCACTGGATCACGCAAACTTTGGCGCGCTGGTCCATCCCCGCCCCGATGAGCCGCTCGGCGATCACGGCTAGATTATAAAACCCCATATAGATGACCAGGGTCCCCCCGATCCTCACTATTTTTTCCCAATCCACGGAGTCCAAATGATCGTCGTGGGCTTTGTGCCCTGTTAAAAAAGTCACCGAAGAATTGTGGTCGCGGTGCGTGAGAGGCACTCCCGCGTAGGCCGCGCACGCCGTAGCGCTAGTCACGCCCGGCACCACCTCGAAAGGGATCCCGTGCCGAGCCAGAAACAACGCTTCTTCCCCTCCCCGGCCAAAAAGATACGGGTCTCCGCCTTTTAAGCGCACCACGAGTTTCCCCTTTTTAGCGGCCTCGATGATCCTGCGGTTCACCTTTTCCTGAGAAAGCTTACGGGTGCGGTACCCCTTCCCGACGCAGACCTTGACCGCGCTGGGTTTGGCGGTGTCGAGGTGATCGGGATTCACCAGATAATCATAAATGATGAGATCCGCTTTTTGGATCAACCGAAGCGCCTTCACGGTCAAAAGACCAGGATCGCCGGGACCTGCCCCGACCAAGCACACCTTACCGCTCATCGGATCTCGCCTCCCTCATCAGACGGCGCGCGCCTTTCTTGATCAGATCTTTCGCCAGTTCCCGGCCGACTTCCACAAAACGGTTGAGCGGCCCCGAGGCCTCGGAAAAAACGCATTCCGCGCGGCGCGTAGAGAACACGGCGGCTTTGAGACGGATCTTATTCCCGCGCACTTGAGAATACACGCCGGCCGGCACGCGGCAGCCCCCTCCCAGGGTCTTCAAAAAACTTCTTTCGGCCAACACTTCTTTTTCCGTCCGGCGGTGATTCAAAACCCGCACCCAACGTGCGGTTTGGGTGTCCCGGGCTCTCAGTTCTATCCCCAGAGCCCCCTGCCCCGGCGCCGGCAACACTTTTTCCGGAGAGATGGGCCGGGCGAATTTCAAATATTTCTTAAGCCGTAAAAGCCCCGCGCGCGCCACCACAATGCCGTCGAATTTCTTTTCGACCAGGACACGCCTAGCCCGCGTATCGAGGTTTCCCCTGAGATCGGCCACGAAGAGGTCCGGCCGTGCCAAGAGAACCTGCGTTTTTCTTCTGGGACTGCCGGTCCCGACCGTGGACCCTTTGGGCAATTCCTCGAGCCCCAGACGCCGCCGGGAGACCAGAACATCTCGGGGATCCTGCCTTTTTGGAAAGGCCCCGAGGACCAGCCCCCGGGGAAGCGTGGTCGGCAAGTCCTTGAGACTGTGCACGGCGATGTCAATGGCCCCTTCAAGGAGTTTTTTCTCGATCGCTTTTGTAAAGATGCCCACGCCTCCTTTTTTAAAAATCTCGACGCTCTGGAACTCGTCCCCCGCGGTTTGGATGACCACCAGCTTGAATTTTTTTTTGGGGAACTTTGCCCGGAGCCGCGCGCAGATCTCCCCGGCCTGCGCCAAAGCCAAACGGCTTCCCCGCGTGCCGATGCGGATCTCCTGGCTAAAGCGCGCTGGGTTCACGGCATTCTCTCAAGAGCCATTCCATAAAATAAGTCGTCTGCATCCGGATAAGCCGGAAACACTCCTCGAGTTGGCCTTTGCGAAACGCCATATTTTGTTCCGCGATCGACTGGAGGTCATCGACGTTGTAGAGATAGACGTTATCCAGCCGCTCGATCGACGGCTCGATATTCCTGGGGACCGCGATGTCTATCAGAAAAAGCGGTTTCTCGTGACGTTGGCGCATCCACGAACGGACCTGGTTTTCATGAAGGATCACCAGCGGTGCGAGCGTTGAGGCGATCAAAATATCCGTCTCTTTGATCCTGTCTTGATAGGCCTCGAACGACACGGCCTCCGCGCCGAGTTCCCGGGCCAGTTCTTCGGCGCGGTCCAGATTGTGGCTCGAGACGATCGTGGGCTTGGCTCCTTTTGAAACCATGGCCTTCACGATCTGCGTGGCCATCTGGCCGGTGCCGATGACCATCACACGGATGCCGGTCAGGTTCTCGAATATCTTTTCGGCGAGGTTCACCGCCACGGACGCGACGCTGACCTTGCCGGTGCCGATGTCGGTTTGAGTTCTCAGGTTTTTGGCTACTTTGAGCGAGCGTTGAAAGAGCGCGTTCAGCACCTTCCCCGTTTGACGGTTCCCGTGGGCCGCCAGGTACGCGTCCTTGACCTGGCCGATGATCTCGGTCTCTCCCAGCACCATGGAATCGAGTCCGGAGGCCACCGAGAATAAATGCTCGACGGATTCCGGTTGTTTCAGGACATAAAGTTTATCCTCGAAATCCGAAAGCCGAAGCTTGGAATATTCGCAAAGGAACTCTTTGGCTTCCACGAGCGTCCGGTCGGAGTTTTGCCCTACCCCGTACAATTCCGTGCGGTTGCAGGTCGACAAAAGAAGCCGCTCGTTGAAAATGCGGCGTTCTTTCAACTGATCCAAAACGGCCGGCACGCGATGCAGCGGGATGCTGAGTGTCTCGCGAAGCTCAAGCGGAGCCGTCTTATGATTTAAACCCAAGACAAGAATTTCCATCAAAACCCCTTGTGAAATTCCGATGGCGCGTAGGTAGAGCTCAACAGCGTGATGAACACGAGAAAAAATATCAGGATAGTCCCGGCCGCTATCTTTTGTCCGCGCCTCAACGCACTGAGCCGAAAACTCAAGATCAACCAGTACATCAAACCGGTGAGGAAAGAAAGGGCGACTTTGGGGTCCTTGAAAACCTGGTCAAG
>JACPXO010000009.1 GCA_016196505.1 Candidatus Omnitrophota bacterium | reverse complement strand
CGTCCACGACGCTTCAAAGCCAGGTATTTTTCAACACACGTCTTGGCAAAGGCGAGGAGATCCTCGACTACAGCTATAGTTACCGCGTAGACGGCGCCACCGTCCGTTCCGCCACGGTGAATTATTATGAAGGCAACCGCCGCGCCTCGAACGCCTCGGCCGACGACGCCCTCGTTCAGTCCGACACCCACAGAACCACGGCCATCGGCGCCGTCGCCGTCTCGAACCGCCGTTCGTCCACGTTCTTTGACATCCGCTTGGGCAAGGACGAGGAGATCGCCGACTATAGTTACAATTACCGGAACAACGGCAATACGGTGCGCTCGGTTTCCTTGAATTTTTATGAGGGCGATCTCAGAGCCCACGCGGCGTCGACGGAGGACGCGTTGATCCGTACTGAAAGTTACAACACTTCGTCGGTGGGAGAGGCCAAGGTCTCGAACCGCCGCTCGGCGACTTTCTTTAATATTCGGTTCGGCAAAGGCGAGGAAATAGCGGACTACTTTTTCAACTACGCGTCGAACGGAACCTCGGTCAAGAATACCGCTTACTCTTTCTATGGGGCGGGGCAGGTCCGCGCTGTTTCGGCGGCTCCCGACGACCGGTTGGCGCGCCAGGATACCTACCGCTTGGACCATGAGGCGGATAGCTCCACCTTGATCAAGTCAAAGAGTTATTACACCGGAGAAGCGGGTTCCGAGATCCTCGACATGTCACAAACCTTCAATTTATTAGAGGGGGTCAAAGAAACCACCCGCTACTATTACGGCGACACCTATTTGCCCGCCTCGAGCGCCGGAGACGCTCCTTTAAGAAAAACCTCCACCTTCCGCGACATCACAGCGACCTTAAGGTCCGAAACTTTCTTTGGGGGAGACAAGGACGAGGAAAAAGCCCGAAGCGCCTTTAACTACAACAACATAGGCGACCGGGTCAAATCCACGACGCTTTTTAACTACAATCTCTCAACAGGAGTTCTGGAAAGCTCCGTGGTTTACCGGGGCTTGGTGGATTGGGATCTTTCAACCGCGGCTACGACCGCGTCCACTCTTTCGGCGGCGGCCGGACAAATCACCGTTTCTTTCACTGCGCAACAGGGCGTTTTTTACCAGGTCAGGTATCGCCCCACTCTGACGGATCCTTGGGTGAACGCAAGTCCCGTGACCGAAGGCGACGGGGGGACTCGTACCTTCACCGAAGCCATGAGAGGCGGCACAGGTTTTTATCAAGTCATTAAACTGGCCGTCAAGCGCTCGGAAACCATTTATCATGGGATTTATGAAGGGGAAGAGCTCGCCGACTACACCTTAAATTATCGTGGGGACGGCCTAACCGTCAAGAATACGACCTATCTTTTGTACGGTGCCGGATCGGTGCCCGCCTCCTCCGCTGACGTCGATGACGCCCTTTCAAGGCAGGACACTTATCGCGGCAACCATGTGACCGACGCCTCCACCAAGCTCCAAAGCCAGGTGTTTTTCGATACGCGTCTGGGCAAGGGCGATGAAATTCTTGACTACGTCTACAACTATCGCGCGAACGGCACGGACGTGCGTTCGGTCACCGTTAACTGGTACGAAGGCGGAAATCGTGCCTCTGCCGCCTCCGCTGAAGATGCTCTCTCGCGCACCGATACGCACAAGACGACTTCCATCGGCGCCGTCGCCGTCTCGAACCGCCGCTCGTCCACGTTCTTCAACACCCGCTTCGGCAAGGACGAGGAGATCACGGACTACTCCTTTAATTACAAGGCGGACGGCCAGACGGTGAGGAACACGACCCTTTACTACTATGAACAGCCGGCGGGTCCGCTCGTGAACGCCCAAAACGCCCGAAGCGATGCCGCCCTTGGCCGCCAGGAAACCTATCGAAAAAATAAGATCAGCGACCAAGCCGCCAAACTTTCATCCCTCACTTATTTTCAAACACACTTTGGCAAAGGCGAGGAGATCGCCGACTATACTTTCAACTACCGCGCGGACGGCTTCACCGTGAGGAATACGGCCTATTCCTTGTATGGCGTAAGCGCGGCGCGTGCGGTGAACTCAAGTGACCTGGAGGCGAAGAGATCCTCGACTACACCCAGTCCTACAGCCAGGGGGCGGTCAAGGAAACCACCCGTTACTATTACGGAGATAGCTTCCTGCCGGCTTCAGACCCAGGCGCTTTGGACGCTCCTTTAAGGAAGACCTCTACTTTCCGGCGTGAAACTACTACGCTTAAATCCGAGACTTATTTCCTGGGTGAAAAGGACGATGAAAAAGCTTTAAGAACCTATACCCGAAACGCTTCTGGTACGGATGTAAAGTCTACGACGATCTTTTCTTACAATTCCTTGACCAAGGCTTTGGAGTCGTCCGTTACTATTACGGAGATAGCTTCCTGCCGGCTTCAGACCCAGGCGCTTTGGACGCTCCTTTAAGGAAGACCTCTACTTTCCGGCGTGAAACTACTACGCTTAAATCCGAGACTTATTTCCTGGGTGAGAAAGGCGACGAAAAAGCCAGCCGCACCTTCCTTTATAATTATGCCGGCTCGTCTGTCAAATCGACCAATATTTTCAATTACAACCCCTCGACCGGGGCGCTTGATTCGTCGGTTTTGTACCGGGTGAATATTCCCATGGGCAGTTCACCCCTGGCCGACGCTTTGAGGCGTACTGAAACCCACTATGCCGGGGATGAAAACGAGGAAGTGACAGACACTACCCAGACTTTCGATTCTCTGGGGGCACTCAAGGAAACTACCTACTCGTATTACGCAGGCGCTGTAGCTTTGGGTGTTGGAATGATGGAAGCGGTAAATTTGCAGGGCGGAACCTGGCCCCCGCCGGATGGAAATGGTTTTTCCACGCACAGCGTTTCCGGCTGGCGGAGAAATTTAACGGAAAACTCGCTTTTAAATTTATCAGCTTCTCAGCTTGATTACTCCGTTACTCTGTCAGGAACAGACGGTTTAAAAATAAACTTTGATGCAATAAACTCAGGGACCTTGCCCGCGACTTACACGGATTTCATCATTGAAATTTTCGTGGATGGCGTAAGCCAGGGAACCGCAAATATCAAAGCCAGCGACTCGGATTGGCAGTCCTCGGAGATCACGCTAAAAAATCTAGCGGCGGGAGATCACGCGGTCAGTCTCCGGTGGCAGAACGATTTTTATGTGCCCGGTGTTTACGACGCGAATTTGAAATTAAAAAACTTGAGTTTCAACGAGATCGCGCCGGCGCGCGCCTCGCCGCTTTTGGCTGATGCGCCGCTCGTTAAAACGATCACCTTCCGCGGTTCGACGACCGTCAAGAGATCCGAGACCCTTTTCACCGGCGACAAGAACGAGGAGAAAGCCGACCGCAGTTTCCTTTACGACTATACCGGCGGGACCGTTAAGTCCACCAACATTTTCACGTATGATCCCACGACGCACGCCCTCGAGTCCTCGATCGTTTACCGGGGCCATGTGACCGGGTCCGCTCCTACGGATCCTGCCCAAAAGCGCTCAGCGGCCTTTTATGCCGGCGATGTTGAAGGCGAGGAAATACTCAACACCGTCCAAACCTACAGCCGCGGGCTTGTGTTGGACACGACGCGTTATTACTACGGGGACAGCTTACTGCCGGCCTCTGACCCGGGCGCTTGGGACGCTCC
>JACPXO010000008.1 GCA_016196505.1 Candidatus Omnitrophota bacterium | reverse complement strand
GCTTAACCCCGGCTATCCGCATCACAAGGTCCGCCAGTTCGTTGATCGTCACGATCTCGTCACTGCCGAGGTTCAAGGGTTCCGAGTGGCCGGATTCCATGAGCAAGTTAAGCCCCTTGATGCAATCGTCAATGTAGCAAAAAGTCCGGGTTTGTTCCCCGTCCCCCCAGAGTTCGATAGGGTCTTTTTTTGTGAGGATCGCCTCCGCCACTTTTCGGCACAAGGCCGCGGGCGCTTTCTCTCTGCCTCCCCGCCAAGTGCCTAAAGGTCCATACATGTTGTGAAATCGCACGATGCGCGTCTCGAGCCCACGTTCCTCGCGGTAGTACCGGCACAACTTCTCCGTATAAAGTTTCTCCCAGCCGTAGCCGTCCTGAGGGTTGGCCGGATAAGCCATGGATTCTTTCAAAGGCACCACGTCAGTTTCGGTTTGCAGGTGCTGTGGATAAATACAGGCCGAAGAAGTGTAAAGGTATCTCTTGACCTTAGCCCGGGCGGCCGCTTCCAAGGTGTTGAGATTGATGGTGACGTTGTTCCGCATGATCATCGCGTGGTTTTTGGAGATGAAACCCATACCCCCCATGTCTGCGGCCAAGCCCCACACCCGATCGACGCCTTCAAAAAGATCCAACCACGCCTGGGTTTCCTTTCGAATGTCATGGATAACAAAACGATCCGCTTTGGAAGGTTCATATTCAGGATGTTTGAGGTCGACGCCGATGACCGTCCATCCGTTTTTTTTAAGAAAATTCACCAGGTGATGGCCGATGAACCCACCGGCTCCCGTAACCAGAGCTTTTTTCATAAAAGACCTCCGATGTATTTCACATGGGCCAAAGAGGGATGGCCTTCAAGGATACGCCAAGGATCAACGATTCTTTTGGGGGAACGGCCGCGCGCCGGCCTCATGTCCCCGGACTTGAATTTACGGAACGACGGCCAGGGCGTTGTGATCACAACCACGTCCGATCGTTTCAAGACCTCGGATAAATTTCCGGCAAAAACGACGCGGGTTTTTTTCAAGACCCTCTTGGCCGCCGCCATCGCGGCCGGGTCGTATACGACCAACCTCTTTTTTGACTTGACGAGGGCCTGAACCAAAGCCACCCCCTGGGATTCCTCGACAACGTCGGTATCGGGTTTATAGGAAAGCCCAAGAACCCCGACGGTATCGCGGGGTCCGGCCAATCGCAGGACCAACCGCTTTAACCACAGGACCTGCTGACGGTTCGTTCGATCCGTGGCCCCGGCCATCCAAGCGGCGACCCCGCACTGCCTGGCCGCGTAGCCAAACGCCTTGTTGTCGCGGGGAAAGCATGGGCCGCCGTATCCTAAAGCGCCTTTGAGATAATGCGGGCCGATGCGGTGGTCCGATCCCAAAACACGGGTGATGACGTCCCCATCGGCGCCCGGGATTTTTTCGCACAAACGCGACAAGGTGTTCGCGAACGATATTTTCATCGTGATGTACGTATTGACGGAGATCTTGGCCAGCTCCGCGTTCACGAAATTGGTCCGATGGATCTTCACGTCGTTCCCGCACAGGCGCCGTTGGAAAGACTGGAGAAGATCTCCCGCCTTCGGGTCGGATTCTCCCATTAAAACAAAGTCGGGATGCAAAAAATCACGGACGACGCTTCCAAGCGCGATAAAAGCAGGGCTGTAACACAGCCCGAAATCGCGGCCGCATGTTTTATCCGAAACTTTTTCCAGGTGACGCCGGAGCATGTCCATGCTCCCGGGGAGCACCGTGCTCACGACGCCGACCACTTTAAAATCACGCGTTCGGGACAAAACCCGGCCGACTGAAGTTAAAGCGTTTTTCACGGCTTCGACGGAAAAAGCACCCTCGGAGGTCGAGGGGGTGGGAACGATAACAAAGATAAGCGACGCGCCCGCCATGTCCTCCGAGTAGCTCGTGAACCGAAGACGGCCGCGGTGCTTCCGGATAAGTTCTTTTAAACCCGGTTCGTAGGGGAAAGAACCTTTTTTAAGCTTATTGATCTTCGAGCGGTCTGTGTCGTAGCCGGTCACGTAAAATCCGCGGCTGGCCATGGCCGCCATCATGGGAAGGCCGAGTTTTCCCGTTCCGACAACTGCTATTCGTCTCATGTCCGATCTTCCCCGAGGGTTAATAGTAATGAAATCCGAAACGGATTTCAAGCTCGTCTTTTCCGACAAGCGCCAAGATCTCCGAAGGCAGCGGCCCGAAGGGGGACGCGCGCTGGATCGCCTCGACACAGTAAACGGCGAAATGCGGGCTCCCCTCGCTTTGAAGCACACGGACCATTTCCAACTCGCCGGAGGCATTGAGCGTGAAACTGATGACGACGTCGGCTCCGCGATGGTCCTGAGGGTATCGAAACGCCAGGTACGGGAACCACGCGAGCCACACCTTTTCTTTCAAATTTTTCATGTACGCGCCCATCCCCGAACCCGTCGCCTCGAACGAGGTTTGCCCAAAAAGCGCCGCCCCAGGAGATTTGAGTTTGCTCATTTCCTGGGTCGTGATCTTGTCCTGGCCAGTCAAACCCACGACGCGGGGCTTGGGTTTCATGGCTTCTTGAGACGTCGCGGAAACCGCCGCGGGGACCCCATCCTGAGCTTTAGGAGATACGGGTTCAATGAATGCGGGCTTTTCTTCGATCAGGGGCGCAGGTTCCTGGGGACTTTCGTTCTTTTGCTGAGCCAGCTGGTCCGTAGCGCCCTGAGTCTTCGTCCTCGGCGACACCGCCGCCTTGGATTTATCCTGAAGAAGGTCCTGGTTCAGCGCGTCACGTTCGGAGATCCTGCGGGATTCTTTCGGGGCATCGGGAATGACCTTAGGGCGCGCTTCCACGAACTGAAATTCGAGTTTTTCCTTTTTCTCGATATCCCTGGATCGCTTTAAAACCTGCCCTTGGGCATTTTCGTAAAACCGGTCGAGAGAAAAAAACAAAGTACTGTGAAAGAAAACCGACGCGGATAAGAACCCGATGAGAGGGAGACTTCTATTCATCAATAAGTCGCATGCCTGCCCTTGGTGACCGGGGGCGTTTTATTCGCGCGGCAGGGTTTGGCCCTTTCAGGGATAGAGACGACCACCTCCCCCTTCAGAACCAGCGCCTGACAGCCCAACCGGTGAGGGGGCTTGAGTTCGAACGAATCCAAGACCTGCGTTTCCGGATCTTCAGGAGGCGAAAGATTCTCAGCGCCTTTCAGCACCACCACGCGGCAAGTGCTGCAGGAGCAATTCCCTCCGCAGGTGTGATAGAGCGGGATACCGTTCTCCAGAGCGACCTCAAGGAGGGTACTGCCCGAGGGCGCCTCAACGGCCTTTTTGCCCTTAAAACTGACCGTCACTATTCTATGTCCTTGAGACACGCCCACACCTCATCCGAATGGCCTTCCGGTTTCACCTTTTCGAAGATCTTTTCCACGTTGCCGCTCTTTCCGATAATGAAGGTGGTACGGGCCACCCCCATGTATTTTTTTCCATACATGCTTTTTTCCACCCACACCCCATAGTCCCGGCACATTTGCTTTTCGGTGTCGCTCAAAAGCATGAACGGCAGTTTAAATTTTGAAATGAACTCATGGTGCGAATCCACCGCGTCGGGGCTGACGCCCAGAACCACGGCCCCCTCGGCCTCGATCTTCTTGATCTGGTCCCTGAAACCACAGGCCTCCACCGTGCATCCCGGCGTGTCATCCTTGGGGTAAAAATAAAGCACCACTTTTTTACCCTTTAGACTTTTAAGAGAAATTGTCTGACCGTTCGAAGCCGGAACATTAAAATCCGGCGCTTTATCGCCTTCTTTAAGTACTGACATCATTCCTCCCTTTTCTTTTTTCTCAAGACTCAAGACCCACGACTCAAGACTACTTTTGGTCTTCCAATGGCCAGGCCGTCATCTCGAGCTTATTGCCGTCAGGATCGAGAAAATACACTGACCAGGATTTTTCTCTTTTCTTCAGAAAAGTGACGTTAAGCCCGCGGCGCCGGATCTCCTCTGCCGCCCGGTCGAATTCTTTCGTGTCCACCCGGAACGAGACGTGATTTCCGCCGATGCCGCCATCCTCCAAAAGATGCTTTCCCTCCCCTTCCTTGCCCTGGATCAAACCGACAAGCGACGTCCCGCAATCCAGGAAAACCTCCACGCCGGGTTTTGAATACTCCCTCTCGGTGACTTTAAGCCCGATCACCTGGGTATAAAACTCGAGGGACTTCTCAAGGTCGCTCACATTGATCGCGACGTGGTCAATGCCCTGGACTTTTATCATTTTAAAGTTTCTCCACCCGCTCGATCTTTCGTTTTTTGAAAACCAAATATTCGGTATACCCCGCCTCTTTGGCTAACACGGCGGCCTTGTCATAATCGCGGCCGACGTCTTTGGGGTCATGCGAATCCGAAGAAAATGTGACCGGGACTCCTTCCTCACGATAGATTTTAAGCGCACCCAGGGACGGGTAGATCTCTTTCACGGGTTTTCGCAAACCGGAGGTGTTGATCTCTATGGCCACCCCGGTTTCTTTAAAAACCTTCGCGGTTTCCCGGATATCTTTTGTCATGTCCCCCAGGGGACGGTAACCGAACTTTTTCACGAGATCCACGTGGCCCATGATGTCATAAAACCCCGAGAGCGCCGAGAGGCGCAGGAGTTTGTAATAGTCCCGGTAAACCTGGTCGATGTCCTTCTCTTTCCACTTCACCTTTTGGGCGGGGTCAGGGTCATCAAAAGCCCAGGCGTCGATAAAGTGTATCGACCCGATCACAAAATCATAGGGGTACCCCGAAAGGATCGCCCGGGTCTTGTCCTCAAACCCCGGCACAAAATCGGCTTCGAGGCCCAGCTTGATAGAAAATTTCTTGTAGCTTTTCTGGACTTTTTCGATCATCGCGTGATACCGGGGAAGCTGGGCGGCGCTCATCGTGTAACGCGGATCCTCGTGAGAAACCAGGGGCGCGTGGTCCGAAAACCCTATTTCGGAAAGGCCCACTTTAATGGCCTGCTCGACGTATTCGCCGGGTTCGCCTACGGCGTGGCCGCAGAGCGGCGTGTGCATGTGATAATCCACTTTTGGC
>JACPXO010000007.1 GCA_016196505.1 Candidatus Omnitrophota bacterium | reverse complement strand
GTGAGAAAGTACATGGGTTCGGTCGTGCCCTACACGGATAATTTTTTCGCGGCCCTCAATTCCGCGGTGTTTTCGGACGGTTCTTTCGTCTACATCCCGAAAAACACGCGCTGTCCGATGGAGCTTTCGACGTATTTCAGGATCAACACCGAAGGGTCGGGGCAATTTGAGCGCACGCTCATCGTTTGCGAGGACAAGGGTTATGTCAGTTATCTCGAGGGCTGTACGGCCCCGAAATTTGACGCCAATCAGCTCCACGCGGCGGTGGTGGAATTGGTGGCGCTCGATGGCGCGGAGATAAAATATTCCACGGTGCAGAACTGGTATTCGGGCGATCCGAAGACCGGCAAGGGCGGGATCTACAATTTCGTCACCAAACGCGGAAAGTGCCTGGGAAAAAACTCTAAAATCTCTTGGACGCAGGTCGAGACCGGTTCGGCGATCACGTGGAAATATCCGAGCTGTATTTTGGCGGGAGACAACTCGGTGGGGGAATTTTATTCGGTGGCGCTTACGAACCATTTTCAACAGGCGGACACGGGGACCAAGATGATCCACATCGGGAAGAATACCAAGAGCACGGTGATCTCCAAAGGCATCTCGGCGGGAGACGCGGTCAACAATTACCGGGGGGCGGTGGAGGTCAAGCGATCGGCGGCTGGGTCCAGAAATTTTACGCAGTGTGACTCACTGCTCCTGGGTTCGCGGTGCTCGGCGAATACCTTTCCCACCGTGAACGTCCAGAACGCCTCGAGCCAGGTGGAACATGAGGCCTCGACGTCGCGTATCAGCGATGAGCAGTTGTTTTATTTTCTTCAGCGCGGGATCTCGGCGGAGGACGCGATGGCCGCCATCATCAACGGTTTTTGCAAGGATGTGTTCCGCGAGCTTCCCGGCGAGTTCGCCGTGGAGGCGACGCAGCTTTTGGGATTAAAACTTGAAGGCAGTATCGGCTAAGGGAGGAGAATCTATGCTGGAAATACGGGATTTGCACGCGGGCATCAACGGCAAGGAGATCCTGACCGGATTCAATTTGAAAGTGAACGCCGGCGAGGTGCACGCGATCATGGGGCCGAACGGTTCGGGCAAAAGCACGCTCGCGCGTGTTTTGGCCGGTGATCCGCATTATGAGATCACCCGAGGGCAGATCCTCTACCGGGGGAAAGACCTCACCGCGCTTGAGCCCGAAGACCGGGCCTTGGCGGGCATTTTCATGGCGTTCCAATACCCGGTGGAGATCCCGGGCGTGAACAACGCGAGTTTCCTTCGCATGGCTTACAACGCCGGGCGGAAACGGCAGGGCAAACCCGAGGTGGACCCGCTGGAGTTCGACGAACTTTTACGGGAGAAGCTGAAACTCGTCGAAATGCCCGAGAGCTTTCTCAAGCGTTCCTTGAATCAAGGTTTTTCGGGAGGCGAAAAGAAGCGCAATGAGATCCTTCAGATGGCGGTGCTTGATCCGGCTCTGGCGATCTTGGACGAGACCGATTCGGGGCTGGACATCGACGCCCTGCGTGAAGTGGCCTCCGGCGTCAATCACTTGAAAAAACCCGAGAACGCGGTGATCCTGATCACTCATTACCAGCGGCTGTTGGACTATGTGAAGCCGGATTTTGTTCATATTCTGATGGATGGAAAGATCATCAAGGAAGGAAAGAAAGAACTGGCTTTTGAACTTGAGAAAAAGGGCTACGAAGCCCTTGAAGAGTTGTACGGCAGGAGTTGACCTCTATGGCATCGAACACCGTGATCTATAGCCGGTCTTTTGGTTCTCACGCGATCCCGACGGAACCCCAGGCCCTTGGCTGGCTTGCGGAGAGGAGACGCCGCGCTTACCAGCATTTTGAGCGTCTGGGTTTTCCGACGGCCAAGTCGGAGGACTGGAAATTCCTTTCACTGGACCCGGTTTTGGGGGTGAGCTTTGCCGAACCCCTGAAGCGGCCGGTCGCGCTCAAAGGCGATGAGTTTAAAGCCATGGCCCTGGCCGAAGGAGAACCCCGGCTTGTCTTTGTGAACGGGGTTTATGCGCCTTTGTTTTCCTCCTCTGAGTTCTTGCCGCACGGCGTATTTTTTGAAAGTCTTTCAGAAAATCTGGAGCTTGTTCCGGATTTCGTCGAGCCGACCCTAGGCGCACGCGTCGAAAAAGAGACGAACGTCTTCGCGCTGATAAATACTTTTTCTTTCAAAGACGGCGCCCTCATTTTTATCCCCCGGGGGATGGTCTTGGAAAAACCGTTGCATGTGGTCTTCGCGGCGGCGGGCCAAACGGCCGGCCGGCCTTCGGCTGGCGGTGATGCCCCTTCGCAAGTTTTTTACCCCAGAGTTCTCATCGTGCTCGAAGAGGGCGCGCGTGCCGCCGTCGTGGTGGATGAAACCAGCCACGCCCCCGGCCGTTTTTTCAGCAACGCCGTCACGGAGGTTTTCTTGGGCGAGGGCGCGTCGCTGAATTACAACGTGGTCCAACACAGGTCTCCGGAGGCCCTGGGTTTCACGACGGGCCGTTTTTATCTTGAAAAAGAGAGCTCGCTCGAAATTTTCCAGTATGCCCAGGGGGGAGCGCTGACGAGAAATGAAAGCCAGGTGTATTTCGAGGGGGAGAAAGCGTCTGTCTCGATGAAGGCGCTCGCCGTGCTTTCCGGGAACACTCAAGTTCATCATGTCGCAGAGGTTTGCCACCTGAAACCTTTTGGCACGAGCCGCCAGTACACCAAGAATATTTTGACGGACAAGGCGAGATCGGAATTCAACAGTCTCGTTCGCGTCGCGCCCGGCGCTCAGAAGTCGGACTCCAACCAGCTCAACCGGAATCTGCTTCTTTCGGACACGGCGCAGTGTTTCACGAGGCCCCGGCTTCAGATCGACGCCGACGACGTATCCTGCACGCATGGGGCCACAGTGGGGCAGATCGAGAAGGACGAGATCTTTTATCTCAAAAGCCGCGGATTGTCCGAAAAAGAAGCCCGCTTCCTTTTGACCTATGGGTTTGCCGAGGAGATTGTGGAAGCCGTCACTCTCGATCCGTTGAGGGCCAAATTGGAAGCGTTGGTGAACGGGGAACTGAAGCGGTTTGCCGGGAGGACGGAGTAAATGACCTTATCGACGGTTCATGAC
>JACPXO010000032.1 GCA_016196505.1 Candidatus Omnitrophota bacterium | reverse complement strand
GCTTCGCAGGTCAGCACCGAGCGTATCTTGATCTTGTCGATGCCGACTTCCTCGATCTTTTTGGCCATCTCTTCCGTGATCTCCTGGCCCGCTTCCACGACCACGCTGTCGGTGACCACATCCGCGATGTTGTCGAGCGCCACGCGGCCGATGATCCTCTCTCTCAAAGGAACGACGATCTCGTCGCCCTCAATGATGGCCTCGACGAAAATGCCTTTCACCGTTCCGCAGTCCTCAAGATTGATGATCACATCCTGCGCCACGTCCACGAGACGCCGTGTGAGATACCCCGAGTCGGCCGTCTTGAGCGCAGTGTCGGCTAAACCTTTGCGCGCGCCGTGCGTAGAAATGAAATACTCCAACATCGTCAGTCCTTCTCTGAAATTGGCCTTGATGGGACTTTCGATGATCTCGCCCGACGGTTTCGCCATGAGTCCGCGCATACCGGCCAGCTGGCGGATTTGCTGTTTGGAACCCCGCGCGCCCGAGTCGGCCATCATGAAAATAGGGTTGAACACGTCCAGCTCCGAGAACACGCTGTCGGCCACCTCGTCGGTGGTTTGTGTCCAGATGTCGATGATATTGTTATAACGCTCACCCTCGGTGATCACGCCGCGGCGGTACTGCTCCTCCACTTTGGCCACTTTTTCCTGCGCTTTTTCCAGACAACCCGCTTTCTTCGTCGGGATCCTCAGGTCGTCCAGCGCGATGGAAATTCCGGCCAGCGTCGCGTATTCAAAACCCAGATCTTTCAAATCGTCCAAAAGCTGTATCGTCCGGTGATGGCCCGCGGCCTTATAACAGTCCGCGATCACGCCGTTGAGCTTGGACTTGGTCATCAATTCGTTATAAAAAGGAGTGCCCTCGGGAAGCCGGAGATTGAAGATCACGCGCCCCACCGTGGTTTCGATGCGCTGATCCTTCACCCTGACCTTTATCTTCGCGTGAAGGCCGGCCTCGCGATCCGAGTACGCCACGATCACCTCGTCCGGGCTCGAGAAAGTCAGCCCCTCGCCTTTGACGCCTTTCTTTTCCTTGGTCAGGTAATAACAACCCAGCACGATGTCCTGCGTGGGCGTAGCCACCGGGCGGCCGTCCGCCGGGGAGAAAATATTGTTGACCGACATGAGAAGGATCCGGCACTCGATCTGCGCTTCAAGAGACAGCGGCACATGGACCGCCATCTGGTCGCCGTCGAAGTCCGCGTTGAACGCCGCGCAAACGAGAGGATGAATGCGGATGGCTTTTCCTTCCACCAGCACCGGCTCAAAGGCCTGGATACCGAGCCGGTGGAGCGTCGGCGCGCGGTTCAACATCACCGGATGGTTTTTGATCACTTCTTCCAAGATGTCCCAGACCTCGAGACGCTCTTTTTCCACCATGCGCTTGGCGCTCTTGATGGTGTGCACAAAACCACGTTCCCTCAATTTCTTGATGATAAAAGGTTCGAAAAGCTCGAGGGCCATTTTCTTCGGGAGACCGCACTGGTGAAGCTTGAGTTCCGGCCCGACCACGATGACCGAGCGGCCGGAATAATCCACGCGTTTGCCCAAAAGGTTTTGGCGGAAACGCCCCTGCTTGCCCTTCAGCATATCGCTCAAGCTCTTGAGCGGACGGTTGCCGGACCCCAGCACCGGGCGGCCGTGGCGGCCGTTGTCGAAAAGCGCGTCCACCGCTTCCTGAAGCATTCTTTTTTCGTTACGAACGATCACCTCGGGGGCGCGGAGTTCCAGCAATTTCTTCAAACGGTTGTTCCGGTTGATGACGCGCCGGTAAAGATCGTTCAAGTCGCTGGTCGCGAAACGGCCGCCGTCGAGAGGCACGAGCGGTCTTAAGTCCGGCGGAATGACCGGGATCACGTCCAGGATCATCCAGTCCGGATCGTTGCCGGAATCGTTGAAAGATTCCACGATGCGGAGGTTTTTGATGATCTTCTTCTGGGTCGCTTCGCTTTTGGCTTGTTTCAGCTCAGCGTGAAGTTTGGTTTCCAATTTTTTGGGGTCGATCTCTTTCATCAGGTCGCGAATGGCCTCGGCGCCCATTTTCGCCACGAACTTGTGGCCGTAGTTCTCGACCATGGCCTGGTATTTCTCTTCGGTCAGAAGGTCCCCGCGCTTGAGCGGCGTGTCGCCCGGATCGATGACGATGTACTCCTCGTAATAAAGGATCCTTTCGAGCTCCCTCAAATTGAGCTCCAAAAGCGCGCCGATGCGGGATGGGACGGCCTTGAAGAACCAAATATGCGATACGGGGGCCGCGAGCTCGATGTGCCCCATGCGCTCCCGCCGGACCTTCGACAACGTCACTTCGACGCCGCAGCGGTCGCAGATGATGCCTTTGTGCTTGATCCTTTTGTATTTGCCGCAGTTGCACTCCCAGTCACGGGTCGGCCCGAATATCTTTTCGCAGAACAAACCGTCTTTTTCGGGTTTGAAAGTCCGGTAATTGATGGTCTCGGGCTTTCTCACCTCGCCTTTGGACCACGAGCGCACCACATCAGGCGACGCGATCTTGATCGAAATAAAATCAAAATTCGATGGAGCCGTAGGAGCATTGTTATTGTTCACTTTCCACCTCTTTCGATTCCGCTTTCTTTTCGGTGCGCACGTCCAGACCCAAGGCCTGCAGTTCCTTTAATAGCACGTTGAAGGACTCGGGCGTATCCGCCTGAAGGGCGTTTTCGCCTTTGACGATGGACTCG
>JACPXO010000019.1 GCA_016196505.1 Candidatus Omnitrophota bacterium | reverse complement strand
GTCCTTAAGGCCGACAAATTCCACGGGGATAGGACAATTTTGAGCCGTAAACTGGGCCACGGCGCTGCCAAGCCCCCCAAAAACCAGGTGCTCTTCAGCAACCACAAAAGCCCCTGTCTTTTTGGATTCCTCCAGGAGCAAAGCGGTGTCGAGCGGCTTTAGCGTATGCAGGTCGAGGACGGAAGCGCTGATCCCCTTTTCCTTCAAGAGTTCGGCGGCCTCCAGCGCTTCGAACACCATGAGGCCCGACGCGATGAGACTCACATCGCGCCCCTCGCGGAGGCGGATCCCTTTCCCGATCTGGAAAACACTTTTTTCGTTATAAATGACGGGGGCTTTCGAGCGTCCGGTGCGGACGTAAACCGGCCCCGGGTGAGCGGCCGATTGTTTAATGAGGGCCTTCGCCGAGAATTCATCTGAGGGGACGATCACCGTAAAATGCGCGAGCGTGCACGCCAAAGCGAAATCTTCGACGGACTGCTGGGACGCCCCGTCCTCCCCGACGCTGATGCCTCCGTGGGAAGTGACCACTTTCACGTTGAGCCGGGGGAAAGCCACGCCCATGCGAAGCTGTTCGTATCCTTTGCACATGAGAAAGCACGCGAAAGAGCTGATGAAAGGTATTTTGCCGCAGGAAGCGAGTCCCGACGCGATGCCGACGAGATTGGCCTCCTGAATCCCGATATCGATGAAGCGGCCCGGGAACGCTTTGCCGAACGCGTCCGTCCGCGTCGACTTCGAAAGGTCCGCGTCGAGCACGACGACGTTCGGGTTCTCTTTGCCGAGTTCCACGAGCGCTTTGCCGTAGGCGTCGCGCGTCGCGAGCCCAAGTTTTCGCTCAACCATGGATCATCCCCAAGATCTTTTGGATCTCCTCGTCGCTCTCGCCCAATTCTTTCAGCGCGCGGGCGGTTTCGTCTTTGGTCGGCGCGACGCCGTGAAAGTGGTTGTTATTTTCCATGAACGAGACCCCTTTGCCTTTAATGGTGTGCGCGATGATGATGCTGGGGGCGCCCTTGGCCTCTTTGGCCCAAAGCAGGGCGTCATGGATCTCGCAGTGCGCATGGCCGTCGATCTCACGGACGCGCCACCCGAAGGACTTCCATTTGTCCGCCACCGGCTCCATATTCAAGATGTCCTTGGTCGCGCCGGAAAGCTGGTACTTGTTGTAGTCGAGGATCGCGATGAGATTCGACATTTTCTGGAACGCCGCGAAAGCCGCGCCTTCCCAGATCTGGCCTTCGTTCAATTCCCCGTCGCTGATCACGACGTATGAGAGATAGTCTTTTTTGTCCAGCCGCGCGGCGAGGGCGCACCCGATCCCGATCGACAAGCCCTGCCCCAAAGAACCCGTGGAGGCCTCTATGCCGGGCAAACGCCGCATGTCGGGATGCCCCTGGAGAGGGCTCCCCATCTGCCTTAAGGTCAAAAGGAGATTTTTGTCAAAATAGCCGGCGTAGGCCAGAGCGCAATAAAGCGCCGGGCATCCGTGGCCCTTGGAAAAGATCAGCCGGTCCCGGTCCGCCCACTTGGGATTTTTCGGATCATGCCTCAGGAAATGGAAATAAAGAAGCGTCAAAATATCGGTGGATGAAAGCGACCCGCCGGGGTGGCCTGAACCCGCCAGCCCCAGCATTTTAATGATATCGCGGCGGATGAGAAGCGCGGTCTTGGCGAGCGCGTCCCAATCGGCTTTCGGAGTGGCGACTTTTGAGATCGGAGTGGAGTGGGTCATAAACGCTCGAGAGTTTACCCGTTATCTAAAAATGCGTCAACGATATTCCGAGACCCCGGTGCGAAATCTCAGGAAATTCTGCAAAGAATCACATAAAAGATACGGATTGGTTTTCTTTTCCTCGGCCATCGTCGTCGTGGCTTTGTCCGCGTAATTGTGGCCCGGGCAAAGGATCGTCGAATCGTCAAACTTCGCCAGTTTTTGCGTCAGCGAATAATACATCTGGGTCGCGTCGCCGCCGGGCAAGTCACAGCGCCCGCAGGCTCCGATAAAAAGCGTATCGCCGGAAATGAGGTGGCCGCGGACATGGAAACACTGGGAACCCGGCGTGTGACCGGGAGTGTGGACACATTCTATCTCTATATCTCCCAGCTTCACCTTGTCGCCGCTCTGCACGTGTTTGATGTGGTCGGAGCTGAACTCCAGGTAAGGGGCGTCCTGTTTGTTCACGTACACGGGACAGCTCACGTGCTCCAGAAGCTCCTCGAGGCCGTTGGTGTGGTCAAAATGATAGTGGCTAATCAGGGCGCCTTTTATTTTCAGGTCCTCTTCTTTGGCGACCCTGAGAACCGTATCGACCTGCCAGGCAGGGTCGACGACAAAAACTTCGCGCGTGGACCGGGAGCCCACGAGGTACACAAAATTTTCCATGGGCCCGAGTTCCATTTGCTTGAGGTAAAGAGCGGATGTTTCTTCCATCGGGATCTACTTTTTGAAATGATCGAGCGCCACGAGCTCAATATCCAGTTTTTTGGCGAAGTCGAATATCCGCTTGTCGCGGTAAAACTCGCCGTAGCAGATGCGCCGGATGCCGGAATTGGCGATCAATTTAAAGCACACCCAACAGGGACTAGCTGTTGTATAAATCGTTGCACCATCTATACATACGCCATTTTTAGCGGCCTGAATGATCGCGTTGGCCTCCGCGTGTATCGTGGCCACACAATGGCCGTTCTCCATCATGTGGCCGACGTCGATGCAATGGGGAATCTTGCGGATACTCCCATTATAACCCGTCGAGAGTATGGTCTTATCTCGCACGATGACGGCCCCAACGAATTTGCGGTCGCAGGTCGAGCGGCTTGAAGCCACCCGGGCGATATTCATGAAATACTCGTCCCAATCAACGCGATGGATTTTGTGGGCTGATTTTTTCTTTGGCATAGAGAGGTTATTTTATCCTGTCAGCGTTCATTTCTCAAGCGCTTAGTAAACCCCTTCCACCTACGATACACTGTCCTCTTTGGCCCAAGGAGTGCTTCTTTAGCGAGACACGCGTCGACTGCCCCACCGAGGCAGTCTCGCTCGTGACTCGGCTCGCGGTGCAAAGATAGTGTTCCGTGGCGCTCGCTCTCGTCAAGGTCTCGCTTAAAGAAGTACTCCTTGGGCCTTTGAGAGAACGATTAATCTAAGCCGGCATTCGAGGGGTGGCCGAGGCGGGATGCCTTCGCCCGCAGTCGAACGAAGTTACGAACGAGCCTGCCTGCCGGCAGGCAGGGACGGAGGCGCCCGCCGAAGGACAG
>JACPXO010000018.1 GCA_016196505.1 Candidatus Omnitrophota bacterium | reverse complement strand
GATTCCCTGAAAGAAGAGCTGGCGGATTTCGTGGATTGCGTGCGGCATAAGAAACGGCCCCTCGTGGCCGGCGAGGAAGGCCGCGCGGCGCTTGAACTCGCCCTCAGGATCGCCGGCCAGATCCGAAATGAGCAATAGAAAGGTCTACGTGATCGCCGGGGAGGCCTCCGGCGACCTGCACGGGGCGCACCTCATAGAAAACCTGAAACAAAACTCCGTCAGCCCCCTCGAGATCTACGGCGTCGGCGGTGATAAGATCCGCTCGACCGGAGCCAAGGACTTCTTCGACCTGGCCCATTTTCATGTGACTGGTTTTACCGAAGCCCTCAAGAAAATCCCCGCGTATCGCCGCGCGGCCGCGGAGATCATCGCTTCCATTAAAAAAAGAAGACCCGGCCTCGTGGTTCTCATCGACAACCCCGGGTTCAACCTGCACCTGGCCGAAAAGATCCATACGCTGGGGATCCCCATCGTCTACTACATCGCGCCACAGGTCTGGGCCTGGGCCCCCAAGCGCGTGCTGAAGATCAAAAAAACTGTCACCAAAGTTCTGGTCGTTTTTGAGTTTGAGAAGAAGCTCTACGAGGACAACGACATCCCCGTCGCTTGGGTCGGCCATCCGCTGAAAGACCAGATCGAAGTTCAAAAGATCCAGGACATTCCCTTAAAAAAAAGCCGGATGACGGTGGCGCTTCTCCCCGGATCCAGAAAAAGCGAGGTCGAGCGGCTGCTTCCCATCTTCTTAAAGGCCGCTCAACTCATATCGTGGCAAGCCCCCTCGGCCGCTTTCCGTCTCATTTTGTCGCCTACGCTCCCCAAAGAGATCTATGGGCCTCACCTCCAGCGCTGCGGCCTGGCTATCGAACGCATCGAAAAGGACCCCTACTCCGCCATCGCCGGCAGCGCCTTGGCGATCGTTTGTTCAGGGACCGCGACGCTCGAATGCGCTCTCCTCGGGACCCCCATGGTGATCTGCAATAAAAGCAGTTTCGTCACCTACGTGGCGGCTAAAAGCATGATCCGGGTCCCGTTCCTCGGCCTCCCGAATCTCATCTTGGGTGAGAAAAGATTCCCGGAACTCCTGCAGTACGACGCGACGCCGGAGAAGATCGCTGCGGAAACCCTGCGGGGAAAAGGGCGCCGGCAGGCGCGCGGCGCTTGAGATCTTAAGAACTATAGAACAGGCAGGTATTCCTTAAGCTCGTAGTCGCTGATCTCGGAACAGTAGCGGTGCCACTCGATCTTCTTGTTCTCGATCAGGGACTGAAAGATGTGATCACCGAGCGCTTCTTTCAAAAATTTACTCTCCTCCGCGATCGCGATGGCCTCGCCCAGACTTTGCGGAAGCATTTCAATGCCCCTCTTCTTGAGCTCGGCGCACGGCAGCGACGAAACATTCTGTTCCACCGGCTCAGGAAGCGGCATCTCGTGTTTGATCCCTTCGAGTCCCGCCGCCAGCATCACCGAAAACGCGAGATACGGATTACACGCGGAGTCTGGCGATCGCATCTCGATGCGCACCGACTTTTCATGGCCCGGCTTGTACATGGGGACTCGGACAAGCGCCGAGTGGTTGCGCTTGGTCCAAGTCACGTGCACGGGCGCCTCAAAACCGGGTGTCAGCCGCTTGTAGGAATTCACCCATTGATTGGTGACGATACACATTTCACGCGCGTACCGGAGCAGTCCCGCTAGGTAGTGTTTGGCGGTCTTCGAGAGATGGTTTTTGTCGTTCTTATCGTAAAAGGCGTTTTTATCCCCCAAAAACAACGACTGGTGCACGTGCATCCCGCTGCCGTTCTTATCTTTTAAGGGTTTTGGCATAAAGGTCGCGTAAACGTTGTTCTTGAGCGCGATCTCTTTCACCACGAGTCGGTAGGTCATCGCGTTGTCGGCCATGGTGAGCGCGTCGGTGTAGCGAAGGTCTATCTCGTGCTGGCTGGGTGCGACCTCGTGATGGCTGGACTCCACGCCGATGCCCATCTCTTCAAGTGTGAGCACCGTCTCGCGGCGAAGGTCCGAACCCACATCCAGAGGCGTCAGGTCAAAATAACCGCCCTGATCCAGGGTTTTCGTCGTCTCGGAATTCAAAAAATAGAAAAATTCCATTTCGGGGCCGACATAAAAGGTATAACCGAGGTCGGATGCTTTTTTAAGGTTCCTTTTAAGACACTGGCGGGGATCACCCACGAAGGGATGACCGTTCACATCGACGATATCCGCGAACATGCGCGCGACGGCGTTCTCGCGTGGCCTCCAGGGGAGTATCTCGAACGTCGCTGGATCGGGCAGGCCGCGCCGGTCGGACTCTTCACTTCGCGCAAAGCCCTCGATCGCGGACCCATCGAACCCGGACCCTTCTTCCATCACTTCTTCCAGCTCGTCGATCGTGATGGCAAAGCTCTTGAGCTGGCCCAGGATATCCGAGAACCAAAGACGGATAAAGCGCACGTTGTAGTCCTGCGCTTTCTTCAACACGAACTCTTTGCTTTGTTTGGCCGATAAGGCCTTTGAACCTTTGGAATTTACGGCTTTTGACTTCACG
>JACPXO010000031.1 GCA_016196505.1 Candidatus Omnitrophota bacterium | reverse complement strand
TGATTTTTCGCTTTATTACTTCGAGAAATGCGGGTAAATTAGACAGGAACCGTGGAGGAACGGTCAAGCGCATCAAAGACCGCCGTCCGGATCTGACGTTCATCGATTATGAGGACTATAAGGAAATTACCGGAAAACAGCAGGCCAGGGAGTTCTTTAAGTAGTCGCCAATAACGAGGGGGAGAGATGAAAAAGACAATGGCTTTGGTTTTATCCTTCATGATGATTTCTACCTACGCTCTCGCGGCGGTTGTGGACGGCAGTCCCGACGCGCGGCGGCGCGCCCGGCGATCGGAAGTCAAGGTGATCAAGGAAAGAATGCGCGAGGAAAGAAAAAGCGCGGGTCCCAAGGGGCCCAGCGCCTGGTCCTCTTTCTGGAAAAAAGAAGGGGTGCGCTCGGGCGTCTCTAATACCGGCACCGCCGTTTCGGATTTCGCCAAGAAAATGAATCCCGCTCCTTTTTTCAAAGACCAGAATGAGAAGTACAAGGCAAGAAAAGCCGCTCAGTCGGCGTCCAGTTAAAATTTTATGGAGAAGAAAACCCGTTGGTCGATATTCAACAATTGAACCCAAGGATCCGTCTCGAGATCCGCTACGCGACGCCCGATAATTTCGTCGGCGAGACGCTTTATACGGCCCCTCGCTGTCTTTTGAGACGCGAGGTCGCTGAAAAACTTCTGCGTGTCCAGGAAAATCTTGAGAAACATGGCTTTGGGCTCAAACTCTTCGACGGGTACCGGCCGCTCTCGGTGCAAAAGAAGCTGTGGGCCAAGTTCCCTGTCGAGGGATTTGTCGCCAATCCCGCGAAGGGTTCGAACCATAACCGCGGCGCCGCGGTGGACTTGACGCTCGTGGACCGGGAGGGCCGGGATCTGGCCATGCCGTCGGCTTACGATGAATTTTCCGAGCGTGCGCACCGGGACTATTCCGGCGGCACGGAAGCGGAGCGGCAAAACCGAAAACTCCTGCAGGATGAAATGGAAAAAGAGGGGTTTGTGGGCTTGAGGACCGAGTGGTGGCACTTCGACGACCCTGATGCCAAAAAATACCCGGTGCTCGACCTCCCGTTCGATTCCGTCGAATAAGATGAAGAAGGTGTTTTTATTTTTCATAGGTGTCGTCTTCATGGTTGCCGGTGCGGCCGGATTGTTTTTACCTGTCGTGCCCGGCTGGGCGCTGATCTTTGTGGGGCTGTCTTTCATCTCGCCGGAACTGGCCGATCGTTTAAAGCGCCGGTTTCTGAGAAAACTTTTTAAGCACGAGATCGTGCGGCTTCACGAGTGGGAGAAGTTTTCGGTCGCGACGGGCTTCACCACGCGGCATTTCCCGCTTTTTCTCAAAAAAACCGACGATCTGCTGAACGGCGAGAACCAGAAAAAGTTCGCGTCGCTTCTCGGCGGGCAGAGTTTCGCGCTCTTGAACCAGGTGCACGGGGACCGGATCGCTGTTTTGGACGATGCGCCTGCGTTTGGAAGGAAAGGGTTTTTCCATTTTGAAGGATCGGACGGCGCGGTCACGAACGTCAGAGGTTTGACCTTGCTTGTTTTGACCGCCGACTGCCTCTCGATCTTTTTCCGCGCCGGGGATTGGATAGGCCTGGCGCATGCCGGCTGGCGTGGCACCCAGCGCCGGATCGCCGCGAAGGTCTATCGCCTCATCCGCGAGAAAGCCGCCTGCCGTGATTCCGACATTTTTATGATCTTGGGCCCGAGGATAGGCCCCGACCATTATGAAGTGGGGCAGGAGTTCGAGAAGATTTTTAACCGGCACGGCTCGCGCTCAGCCCTCAGGCGAAAAAACGGCAAACTCACCTTGGACCTCGCCAAGGAAAACCGCTGTCAGCTTCTTGAGGCGGGGGCTTTAAACAAACATATCTCGGATCTGGGCATCTGCACGGTTTCGGAAAACAGCGATTTTTATTCATTCCGCCGCGAGCGGACCCAAGCCGGCCGCGTGGTCTCCTTTATTTTAAAAAAGTAGAGTCCGATTTTTATTGTAAACGACGCCTTTTTTAGCTATCTTTATTCCTTATATGAGTGCCATCCACGACGCCTTGAAATCAGCAGAGGAAGAAAAGGGACAACCCAACGCCCCCGAGGTCGTTAAGCCGGCGCGCGGCAAGCGCTGGTTTGTGCTGTTCATCGTTTCGTCTATCCTCGCGGTCACGTTCTTTCTCCTTTACCTTTCGGAAAGAAAGCTCCGGATGGATCTGACGAGAGATCTGGAAGCGAGACAAGAACAGGTCTCCGAGCTTGAGCGGCAGGTCACCGAACTTACCGGCGCCAAAAAGGACGCCGAGGAAATGCTGAACACGCATATCGAGACGCTGGACGGCACGATCCGGGACCTGAATGAGAAGCTCGCCGCGGCTTCCAAAGATAGAAAATCGCTCGAAGAGGCGCTCACCGAACGCGAAAGCCAGGTCGACGAGCTCATTTCAGCCAAGGCGGCGCTTGAGCGCGAGTCGCTGAAGAAAGACGAAACCCTCAAAGTCCTCGAAGCGAAAACCGCAAAATCAGAAAGTCCGAAACCCAAGAAAGCTTAAAAACCATGCCTTACGACAGCAGTTTGGACGAGCGTCTTTTTTCGAAGAGTTGGGATAACGGGGAAACCAAGATCTCCGTGAGCGTTTATTCCTACAACAAGGGTCAAAAAAAACTCCAGATCTCAAGGGAGACGATGGGCGCGGAAGGCGACTGGCGTTTCGGAAAGCTCGGCCGGCTGACCCAGGAGGAGTGTTCCGCGGTGTTGCCCCTGATCCAGGAAGCCCTGCCCCACCTATAGGTAGGCGCAAAAATTTTTAGGGAGGAACCTTCATGAAAAAAGGAACGATGATTCTTTTGGCCGTGCTCGGTGCGGTGGTGTTGATGACGCTCGCGTTCACCGGACTTTACAATTCGCTCGTCGGCATGGAAGAGAAAGTCAAGCAGGCCTGGGCGCAGGTTGAAAACGTCTACCAAAGACGGCTGGACCTTATTCCCAACCTCGTGGAAACCGTGAAGGGTTATGCCGCCCATGAGAACGAGACGTTCGTGGCCGTGACCCAGGCGCGCTCGAAAGCGGCCGGCGCACTTTCGGCCGACGTGATCAATGACCCGCAAAAATTCGCTCAATTTCAGGAATCTCAAGCGGCTTTGGGTTCAGCGCTTAGCCGGCTTCTGGTCGTCGTTGAAAAATATCCTGAGCTCAAAGCCAATGAGAATTTCCTTTCGCTTCAGGCGCAGCTCGAGGGAACGGAAAACCGTATCACCGTCGAGCGCGGCCGTTTCAACGAAGCCGCCCAAGCGTTCAACACGCGGCTTCGCCAATTTCCCGCCAATGTCATCGGAGGGATGTTTGGCTTTAAGTTGAAAGAGTATTTTAAAGCGGATGCCCAAGCTCAGACCGTCCCCAAAGTTCAATTTTAAAAAACCTGTCTTTCTTTTAGGTCTCGCGCTCCTCGCGGCGGGATCGGCTTTCGCTCTGTCCGTCCCCGCTCGGCCCTCAGGTTTCGTTCATGACGCCGCCGGGCTTTTGTCCGAGAGCGCCCGCGTTAAGATCGAAAGAACCCTCGAGGATTTTGAGCGGGAAACCTCCAACCAAGTGGTGGTCGCCATTTTTCCGGGCCTCGAAGGCGAAAGTCTTGAGGATTTTTCG
>JACPXO010000017.1 GCA_016196505.1 Candidatus Omnitrophota bacterium | reverse complement strand
TGGAACAGGAATCCAAAGGGTGCGCGCGTGTCGTGGCCGAAAACGGGTCTTTCTTCGCCTTTTGCCCGTTTGCCTCGCGCACTCCTTTCGAGATCTGGATCCTGCCCAAAAAGCACTCTTCGGATTTCGGGAAAATGCCCCCGGAGGATTCCGTTTTGTTGGCGGCGATGCTCAAGGCCTGTCTGTCCAAGGTCCGTCTTCTGCTCGATGACCCGCCGTACAACGTTATTTTACACACCGCGCCTTACCGTCACAGCACAAAAGAAGGTTATTGGGCCACCATCGATAGGGATTACCACTGGTACTTTCAGATCTCGCCCCGGCTCACCAAGGACGCGGGTTTCGAGTGGGGGACAGGGATTTATATCAACCCTACGCCGCCTGAGGATGCCGCCGAACTCTTGCGGGATACGGAGGTTTCGCTTGCCTGAGCTGCGCAAGGATCCAGTCACCGCGCGTTGGGTCATCGTCAACACGGAAACCCCTAAAATACCCGGAAGTTTCCGGCTTTCTTCCAATAAAAAGTCAAGCAAGGTGTGCCCCTTTTGCCCGGGGCACGAGGCCATGACCCCTCCGGCTATTTTTACTATTCCCAGGAGAATACGCCCAAAGAGCGGACACGATTGGCAGGTGCGCGTGATCGCCAATAAATTTCCGGCGCTGAGGATAGAGGAAAATATCGAAAAAACTCCGCTCGGCGTCTATGAAAAGATGGGCGGGTTCGGGGCCCATGAAGTGATCATCGAGAACCCCGACCACCATAAGGAGATCACGGAGCTGGAACCGGAAGAAGTCGGCGACATCCTCAAGGCCTACCGGGAACGGTGCCTGGACCTGAGAAAGGACCCGAGGTTCCGGTACATCCTGATCTTTAAAAATTACGGGGCTTCCGCCGGCGCGACGTTGGAGCACCCTCATTCTCAACTCATAGGCCTTCCCATCGTGCCGTCGAGAGTCACGGGAGAGCTTGAGGGTGCGGCGTGGCATCATGGATCCGCGCATCGCTGTATTTTTTGCGATTGCCTGGAGCAAGAGGGCCGTGAAAAAATACTGACTATTTTCGAAGAGGGGGGATTTGTTTCTTTAGCGCCTTTTGTTTCGCGTTTCCCTTTTGAGACCTGGATCCTGCCGAAACACCATGAGGCGAGTTTTGACCGCATCTCCGATGAAAAACTACTTTCTTTAGCCGTGCTTCTCCAGCGGACGCTCGGCAGGATCAAGAGCGTTCTAAAAGATCCCGCGTTCAATTTCATGATCCATACGGTTCCCATGACGGCCCTCGCGGAAGCGCCCTACCATTGGCACATCGAGATCATCCCGCGGCTGACTCAGGTGGCCGGTTTTGAGTGGGGCACCGGTTTCTATGTGAACCCCACACCCCCGGAATTGGCCGCGCAGTTCTTGCGCGAGGAAAATCCTCGCATTATTTCTTAACTCTGCTACAATAATGGGCTTATGATAAAAACTCTATTGAGAGGGATAGTTAGTTTAGGGTTTCTAGGGCTGCTTTTTTACCTGATGCGGGAAGATTTTCCCGAGATCCTGAGGGCGCTCAAAGGCATCAACCGGCCGCTTTTTTTGATCGCGGTTTTGATCTCGCTTTCCACGGTCATTATCCTGGCCCGGCGCCTTCAACTTATTTTTGGAGCCGAGGGAGTAGGGCTGAAGTTCGGAGAGTCCTCGAACCTCACCTTCATCGGATTTTTTTTCAACAATTTTCTCCCCACCTCCGTGGGCGGTGACCTCGTGAAAGCGTTGTGCGCTTCCCGGGTCACCCGGCAGCCGGTGAAATCAGTGACCTCGGTGCTGATGGACAGGATCTTCGGTCTTTTCACGTTCATTCTGATCCCAAGCGTCAGTTTTCTATTTTTCCTGAAGGAGATCAAGAATACCGCTATTCCCCTGATGATCTATTCGTTCCTGGCGTTCTCCGTGTTCTTCTTTTTTCTTATTTTTAACCGTAGGATTGCCAGGCGTTTTAGTTTCGTTCAGGGGCTTCTTCACAGGGTCCAGCTCGGGGAAAAGGTCAAAAAGATCTATGAGGGCCTGCATGCCTTCAGGCACCGCCGCCTCGTAATGGCGCAGGCGATGGCGTTGTCCATCCTGGGCCAGTGTCTGGGGATCGTGATGTTGTATGTCATGAGCATCTCGATGGGTGCGCGCGCGTCCATCCTTTATTTTTTCCTTTTGGTCCCGATCGTGCATCTTTTGAGCATGTTGCCGTCCCTGAATGGCTTGGGCATTCGCGAAGGCGCCTATATTTATTTTTTATCGCCGTATATCGGCAAGGAATACGCCGCGGCGCTCAGCGTTTTGTATCTCTTGATCCTCTTTTTTTTCAGCGTTATCGGAGGGGTCATTTACCTTATCCGGCATGATTATCATATCCGTTTCAAAGAAGTCGCCGTTCCTTCGTAAAGGGGAGATGCTATGAAAAAAATATGGGTGATCCACGGACCTAACCTCGACCTTTTAGGCACCCGCGAGCCGGAGATTTACGGTTCCGTGACGATCAAAACGATCAACGCGGGGCTCAAGAAGCTCGCGCAAAAACACAAGGTTTCGCTCGAGGTTTTCCAATCCAACCATGAGGGAGAGATCGTTTCGAAGATCGGCGCCGCGAAACGATCGGCGGACGCGCTGATCATCAATCCCGCGGCGTATACGCACACGAGCGTCGCGATCCGTGACGCCATCGCGGCGGTAAAAGTGCCGACGGTCGAGGTGCATCTTTCCAATATCTACGCGCGCGAAGAGTTCAGACAC
>JACPXO010000022.1 GCA_016196505.1 Candidatus Omnitrophota bacterium | reverse complement strand
CCGAATACTCCTCCGGCCCCTGTTTGATCTTCCGGTCAAGGAGAAAAATAAAGAGCACAAACAAAAGCGCGTAAAGCACCGTGAAAAGGATGAGAGAGATGAGGACCTGGTAAGCGGGGACGGATTTTGAAAAGGCGTCGGCCGTGCGCAAAAGATTATAAACGATCCACGGCTGGCGCCCCACCTCGGCGGCGAACCACCCGAACTGGTTGGCGATCTGAGGCCCGAGAACCGAGATCACCAAAATCTTGAGAAGCCAGGGCATCCGAAAGAGCCGTCCGCCTCGCAGGAAAAACAACCCCATGAAACTAAGGAGGATCAATCCGACGCCTATCCACAGCATGACGTGGTAGGCCTGGAAAACAACATTTACCGGCGGCCGCTCGTTCTCCGGCACGGCTTTTAAACCTTGAACGGGCGCTTTCCGGTCTCCGTGCACGAAATAACTCAAAAGGCCCGGGATAGCTACCCCATGCGTCTTTTGGTTTTTTTCGTCCACCCAGCCCAGAACATACATGGCCGCGGGCGCGTTTTCCGCGTAGTGGCCCTCGAGCGCCGCGAGTTTCGCCGGCTGATTTTTCGCCACCCCTTGGGCGCTCGCGTGCCCCGTCACGAGCTGTAAAACCGCCGACACCGCGGCGATGAGAAGCGCTATTTTTAGCGACCGCTTGGCAAAATCAAGATGACGTTTCTTAAGCAGGTAATAAGCGCTGACGCTCACAACAAGCCAGGCCCCGGCCTGCCAGGCGCCCATGTAAACGTGGAGTACCCGATCCACCGCCGAAGGGTTGAACACCATCGCCCAGAAGTCCGTGATCTCGGCGCGGGCCGCCGCCCCTTGGCCAGCCAGATGATAGCCGGCCGGTGTTTGCATCCACGAATTGGCAACGACGATCCAGATCGCGCTGAAATGCGCGCCAAGCGCCACGCACACAGTCGAAAAAAAGTGCATACCCTTTCCGACCTTGTCCCATCCAAAAAGAAGTATCGCGAGAAACCCCGACTCGAGAAAGAACGCGAATATCCCCTCCGCGGCCAGGGCGCTCCCAAAGACGTCGCCGACATAACGCGAGTAGGTGGACCAATTGGTCCCGAACTCGAATTCCATGACGATGCCTGTGGCGACGCCTATGGCAAATGTGAGCGCGAAGACCTTGACCCAAAAACGGGTCAAGCGGTGATAAAGCGCGTCTCCGGTTTTAAGGTAGAGTCCTTCGAGGATGACAAGGATGAGGCCGAGGCCGATGCTGAGCGGGGGGAAAATATAATGAAAAGCGATGGTGACCGCGAACTGGAGCCGTGAAAGAAAAAGCGCGTCCATGCCTGCTCCGAAGTCTGGTTGAGGGTCTGTCCAAGATGGTCCGGTCCGCCCTGCTCGCGAACGAACAAGGCGGACCGGGTCAAACGACTGCTCTTATCGGCCGCTATCTTTACGCTTAGAAAAGCACTCTTTGCAGTAAACCGGCCTGTCTTCGCGAGGTTTAAAAGGAACTTCGCATTCCTTCTGGCAGTCCGCGCAAGTCGCCTTGAACATCTCTCTCGGACGCCCGCCGCCGAACCCACCACCTCCTGGATACGCCATCGCTACCTCCTCTGGTTGAATTAAAAACTCGGGGGCATTATACGCTAACCGCGCGCTGATTGCAAAAAATCCCTGACCTGTCCTAGCGGAGAGAGTGTTGAACCGGCACCACCGACACCGCTCCCGATCGCAAGACCCGTCGCGATGACAAGACTCAAGACGAGGATGGTCTGAGGGACCGAGTGCACCGTAAAAAACGCGCTTAAAGCTTCCATCTCACTCTCCGGTATCTTACTGAGTTACGTGAAAGTAACTCAGTAGGTCAATCCTTGAGATAGGCCTTGAGGATTTTCTGGTCGGACACGGGCTTATCCGAAGCGTCCGTGGCGGTGGCTTCTATTTTCTGGACCACCTCATAACCCGAAACCACCTTGCCGAAGATCGTGTGATGCTTGTGAAGCCAAGGTGTTTTAGCGGTGGTGATAAAAAACTGGCTTCCGTTCGTGTTGGGACCGGCGTTGGCCATGGCCAGGATCCCGGCGCTGTCAAATTGAGCGTCCCCGTCAAACTCATCCTCAAACGTCTTCCCCCAGACCGACTGCCCACCCCTGCCGGTCCCCGTGGGGTCCCCGCCCTGGATCATAAACCCCTTGATCGTCCTGTGAAAGATGAGCCCGTTGTAGTATCCCTTTTGGATCAACTGGGTAAAATTGTCGCAGGCCTTCGGAGCGGCTTTGGGCATAAGCTGAATTTCTATGGTCCCCTGATTAGTTTCTAAGATCACCACGGTTTTGTCTCCCTTGATGGCATGTTTTGAAATCGTGGGGGGTATTATATCATGCCGGGGTCGGCTTCAGCGCCCGGTTTAGTTTACCCGTGTGGTTTAACCGTTGAGACAACAGGCCAAAGTAGGTTATACTAACATTCGATCATGGAAAAACTCTCGGAAAAATACCCTCACCACCTCGAGGTCCCGCTCTTGCTCAGCGCCGCCGCCCTGTCTCTGGGATTTGGCCTCGTGGTGCCGATCATCACGCTGCGAGAGCTGGTTTTCTGGAAACACACCTTTTCCGTCCTGACCGGCATTCAGAGTCTCTACCAGGAAAAGTACTACTTTCTGGCGCTCGTGATCTTTGTTTTTTCGGTTATTTTCCCGGTGGGGAAACTAACCGCGCTCACCGTCGTTTGGTATTTAAGAATTTCTCAAGCGGCCCGTCTGCGGCTGGTCGGCTGGCTCGGAGTTTTTGGTAAATGGTCGATGCTGGATGTTTTCGTGGCGGCCGTCACCATCGTGATCACAAAGGTTTCCGGGTTGATCGAGGCGGAACCGAGGCCGGGGATCTATATCTTTGCCTTTTCCATCATTCTCTCGATGCTGGCGACGATGCGCATCGAACAGCTCAATAAACGGCTTTTACAGTCTCTCCCGTAGACCGGACGTCGTCCGGTTTAATGAACGTTGCCTTGCGAATGTGACAAGAGATGCTCCACTTCACCCAATCGGCGGCACAGATCGGCCTGGATAAGGCATGAGCCGATAATATAGACTACCACGGCGATCAGTAATAATTTCTTTGATACAGGACTTACACCGCTCATAAGCGCCTACCTTTCACGTAGACCGGATGTCCGGTTTAAAAACTATCGACGATATTCTAACATCCCCTTAGAGACATTGTCCGGTTTATTAGCATAGCTGTAACACAGCTGAAACACGTGGGCTTATACTTATAAGCAAATAGTAGGGGTTACGCTTATGAGAAAACACTTGGGCTTATGGCTGATCGTGGCCTGCTTTTTGGCAGGATGGACGGCGGAGAAGGCCTTCGCCGGTTCAGAAGCCGGTGGCTCACAGATCCAGAAACACTCTAATTTCGCGGCACCGATGAACGACCGCAAACCCCCGCCTAAAAGGTCCTGCGGGGGTATGTAGATTTAGTGTCCGCTTGGGCGAAGCTGTAGCCAAGCAGAGATTTGACCCCTTGCCTTGCCGCTCCGGATTCCTCCCACCGCATTCTTTCCGACGCTTGGTCCAAGTGGACATGGCAATTCACGCCGTGGTTGTAAATACTTAAAAGTCTTTTGCAGTCGGGATGCTTACACTTTCGCCCTTTATGGGCGGTGAGAATTTTCCTGACAGACATCGGAAGCGCCTCCTATAGGTAGGGTACGGCCGCAAGATGCCTGATCTTTGGTTTTCAAAGACAATGCGACGGCTTGATTATAACACGCAGAGAGGAATAATGCTCTCTTTCTCGGGTCGATCGTTTAAGCTATAGACCGGACGATGTCCGGTTTGCTTCCGGGTCACTGAGGGCGGCGCATAGAAGGGTCAAAATCAAGTACTGCCAATTGGCGATCACATCGGGTTTCATGAGAATGCTTTGGCCCATGGTCAAAAGAAACATGAACAGTGATGTCAGCGTCCACACGAGGCGAGCTTTTTTGCCGGAGAGAATTAGCGCGGCCAAAACGGGCTCCGCAATTATGATCAGCCAGGCAAGCAAAACATTCAGCAGGTGCGGCGACCAAGTTTTATCAAACTCCGTCGTGATATGGCCGACGAACGTGCCGGGTCCCATGAATATCCATTTGGTAAGACCGGCGTACAGCAACCACAACCCAAAAAAGAAACGTATGCCGTATAGAAAAAACCGACGAGTGTCGTAATTGAAACATACCATTATTTTAAAGATCCTCCTTTTAACCTGTCCCCTTTTGGGCTAGTGGGATGTGGGGTGGTTTACGCTACTTTTAGGTCTTAAATAACGATATTATCTGATCCGCGCCAAGATAATCAGAAGGTTTGCCTTCTGTTAGGCGTTTGATGGTGCCGATATCACGCAGGTCTTCCAATTTTTCGGCGATCAATTCTTTAATACAACCGGAAAAATCCGTGTGATAGTAGCGCAGTATCGTCTGAAGCATACTCTCTTCTTCTCTGTTAAATCGAACGGTTTTTACGCTCATGAATTCTTTCAAAAGCGTGCGGGCCAACGATTATCGGTTTCATCGATCAGTATTATATCACGAACCAATCCACGCTGTATGTCTTCAGCCGCTTTTGGACACCTGATCCGAATTTGAGTTTGCGGTTCGCTCCTGGTTCAGGTGGTTGTTTTGCTGCTGGTTAAGGTTATACCGCTTTCTATTTTCTAAGGCCAATGTGTCCAATGCTGGCTGACGACGGACAACCATCCCCTTCGGGCCAGGTCTGGCATGCGGTATGTATATTTTGGACTAAGTCCGGTATGCGATCATTAAACAAAGAGTCAAAAAAAGATTTGACCCCTTTTCTTTTTTTT